>JAKEGN010000043.1 GCA_022615525.1 Woeseiaceae bacterium | reverse complement strand
TCGGGGTAGGCTTCGCGGCAGATTCTTGCGATCCCGGCGGCGCCAGGAACCTTGCAGCTGGAGTGATAGAAAATGACTTCGTCACCGACCCTCATGTCGTCGCGAATCATGTTGCGCACCTGGTAATTGCGTATACCGGTCCACGGCTCGACCTTGTCGCGCGCGAGGTCATCGATACCATAGGTATCCGGTTCCGATTTGAAAAGCCAGCAGGTCAACGATGGTCCTCCGTTCGGGCTCGATCGGGACGGGCTGCGAGTCTAGCACGCGTCAAATGACTCGCGCGTTCAGCGCAATTGTTCCCGGCACAACGGGCTGATGTTCAATGTTGCTGTGCTAACATTGGACCGTTTCCGGACCCTCCGACCGGGTCCGGATCGCTCGCCCGCCGGGTCGTTTTATCGGGAGCAGAATTTTGGTTAACGTGCTTGCCAGCCTGTTCGGTGCATCGCCGGTCCAGCCGCTCGAAAAACACATCGACATCGCCTATCAATCGAGCAAGCTGTTGATCCCCTTCTTCGAAGCCGTCATTGCGGGAGACTGGACCAAAGCGACGGAGATTCGCGAGCGGATCGTGGCGTATGAGAACGAGGCGGACGATCTAAAGAAGCAGATCCGCCTGGGGCTTCCGAAAAGCCTGTTCATGCCGGTGCCGCGCGAGGACCTGCTCGAACTGTTGCTGGTACAGGACAAGATAGCGAACAGGGCGAAGGACGTGTCCGGCCTGGTACTCGGGCGAAAAATGCAAATCCCGGCCGTAATGGCCGAAGACTTCATGGGCTTCATCCGGCGGACTGTCGATGCGGCCAAGCAGGCGCGCAAGAGCGTTCGCGAGCTGGACGAGCTGTATGCCACGGGTTTTCGCGGCGCCGAGGTCAACCTGGTAACGAACCTGATCGAGGAACTCGACCGTATCGAAACCGAAACGGATGAGTTGCAAATCCGGGTGCGCGCTTCGCTGTTCGCGGTCGAGAGCACACTCGATCCTGTCAACGTCGTATTCCTGTACCGTGTCATCGAGTTGACGGGTGAGATCGGCGACATGGCCGAACGTGTCGGACGTCGCCTGGAACTGTTGTTGTCATAAGAAAAGAAGAACAAGCCGGGGCTGCCGCACAGCGCCTCGGCCGGGGAAACAATGGAAGCAGAATTGATCTACATCGGCCTTGCGGCTGTCTTCGGTATTTTCATGGCCTGGGGTATCGGCGCAAACGATGTTGCCAACGCGATGGCCACATCCGTCGGTTCCAAGGCGCTGACCATCAGGCAGGCGATCCTCGCCGCAGCAGTCTTCGAGTTCCTGGGCGCAGTGCTTGCCGGCGGCGCCGTCACGGCAACGATACGCACGGGCATAGTCGATGCCGGGCTGTTCGCTGACACTCCGGAGTTGCTGGTCTATGGAATGCTGGCCTCGTGGCTGGCAGCGGGAACGTGGCTCCTCATAGCATCGAAGAACGGATGGCCGGTGTCGACTACGCATTCGATTGTGGGCGCGATCGTAGGTTTTGCCGCGGTCGGAATCGGCATTGATGCCGTGCAATGGGGTCAGGTCGGTACGATCATCATTAGCTGGGTGGTGTCACCGCTCACGGCTGGCCTGATTGCATTTCTCATCTATGAGAGCGTGCAACGCCTCATATTGCGGCAGGATGATCCGCTCGACAAAGCCAAGCGTTTCGTACCGTACTATATTTTTCTAGCAGCGTTCACTACCACGCTGGTGACGTTGCTGAAGGGGCTGTCGCACGTTGGGCTCGAGATCAGCGTGGCCAACAGCTATTTCCTTGCGGTAGCCATAGCCGCAGCCATCGCGATCGTCGGCGCACTCGCCATCCGCCGCATCCAGCCCGACCCGAAGCTCGAGAAGAAGCAACATTTCTATACGGTGGAGCGTGTGTTCGGGGTGCTGATGATCGTCACTGCCTGCTCGATGGCATTCGCACACGGCTCGAATGACGTTGCAAACGCCATCGGGCCCCTGGCGGCCGTCATTTCGGTTGCGCAGACCGGCATGGTCGACAGCAAGTCGACAATCCCGGCCTGGGTACTAATGGTCGGCGGCAGCGGCATCGTCATCGGCCTTGCTACTTTCGGCCGCCATGTCATCGCGACAGTCGGCGAGAAGATCACGCAGCTGACGCCCAGCCGTGGTTTCGCCGCAGAACTGGCGGCGGCCAGCACGATCGTCATCGCCTCCGGCACGGGCATGCCGATCTCCACCACGCATACCCTGGTTGGCGCCGTCCTGGGCGTCGGCCTTGCGCGCGGCATCGACGCAATTGACCTAAGGGTCGTCGGCCGGATCCTGGTTTCCTGGGTGGTGACCGTGCCTGCCGGCGCGCTACTGTCGATCCTGTTCTTCTTCGTACTGAAGAATGTACTACCGTAGCCGCATTACCGTACGGTGTTGCCGGCTTCAGCCGGCAATCAGCGTTGCTTCCGACAACTTGCTCTCGACCTGCTCCAGCCGTCGCTGAAAGCGCAGGATCATCATCACGATGGCGACTGCGGAACCGGCTATCAGTCCTAGCCAAAGGCCGGTCGCCCCGAGGTCCTCGACAAAACACAACCAGTACCCGGCACCAAGTCCGACAAGCCAGTAGCCGGCCGCCGCGATCCACAGGGGTGAGCGGGTATCGCGCAGGCCGCGTAGCGCGTTTGCAATGACCAGCAATACGCCGTCAAAGAGCTGGAAGGCCGCGGCGTAGGGAGCGAGCGCCACCGCGATCAGCATCGCACCGGCGTTCGCAGCTTCCGCGGTGTCCAGGAACACTCCGACGATCTGCCCGGGGAACAGCCACAGGGCCCCGGATGCAACGAGTGTCGCGCCAGCGCCGAATGCGAACGCGATGTTCGCCGATTGCCTGGCTGCCGCCACCGATTGCATGCCGATGCCAAAGGCGACACGTACGCGCACGGCATCTCCGATTGCAATCGATGCACTCAGCGCAACATAGATCACCGTATAGACTATCTGCTGCGCGGCGAGCGTATCGGCGCTCAGGGCACCGACAAAGACCGCGGCAACGGTGAACATGCCGCCGCCCAGGATTTGCGACAGTGTAACCGGCAACCCCAGGTGCATTATCTCTGCCAGCATCTTTCGGTCCACCCGCCTTGGCAGCAGCGACGGGCGGCAACCGCGAAACGCCGGCGCAACTACGACGTGTGCCGCCAACGCCATGAACATCAGCCAGTTCACGATGACGGTCCCGTATGCCGCTCCGGCAACACCGAATGCCGGAATGCCGAACTTGCCGAAAACGAGGACATAGTTGATTGCCAGGTTCAATACCAGGGCGACCGCCGCGATCAGCATGATTACCCACGTTCGGGCCATGGCCGTGACAAAACTCCGCAATACTGCAAACCAGAGTACCGGCAGGACACACATTGCGAGTGGCCGCGAATAGTCACCGATGAGTTGCAGGACAGCCGGGTCCTGCCTGGCGAAACCCAGCGCAGGAGCCAGGTACCAGATGCCGAGCATCACGGGCACGCTCATCAGCGTGGCGACGATGAGACCCTGTTCGACGGCGTGCCTGGCCATCGCCGGATCGTTCGCACCGAGACTTTGCGCCGCCAGTACGCCGACTATGGAAACCACGCCCATTCCCATCAGCAACAGCACGTAGAACCAGTCGGCCGAGAGTCCGACCGCAGCAAGCTCGTTGCTGCCGAGGTGCCCGACGATGATCATGTCGGTGATCAGCATGCCCATCTCCGCGAAATATGCGGCGACCAGCGGCAGGCTGATCGACAGGATCGTCCGCGCCTCCTGGGAGCGTGGTGGCAAATGTTTCGTCGATTGCATGATGGAGTCGATTCTATCTTGCGGTCATCGCAGCAGGCCCCGGGGGCTTCACATTGTGATGTCGTGTCACGGCATCGTCTGTTATTGTCGTTCCCTGCACGGGCTGGACGGGAAAAAGCATGCATGTCTGATCCGAAAATTCTGATGCCTGCTGCTGATGCGGGCATCTGGACGAAGCGTTACGTCCTCGGCATTCTCTTCGTTGTCTACACCGTCAATTTCATCGACAGACAGATACTCGCGATACTGTTGCCTTCGATCAAGACGGAATTCCGCGTCGACGACTGGGTCCTCGGACTCCTCGCCGGTCCCGCGTTCGCGGTTTTCTATGCGACACTGGGTGTGCCGATAGCTTTGATCGGGGATCGCTGGAACAGGCGCAACCTGATAGCCATCGCACTGGCGATCTGGAGCGGCATGTCGGCGCTTTCCGGAGCAGTGGCGAACGTGGCACAACTCGCGTTTGCACGGGTCGGGGTCGGCATCGGCGAGGCAGGCTGCAGCCCGCCGGCTCACTCGATCATCTCCGACTATTACCCGCCGGAACAACGCTCCGCCGCGATGGGAATCTATACCAGCGGCATTTCGATCGGCATCATGATTGCCTTTCTCGCCGGTGGATGGGTCGCCCATAACATCGGCTGGCGCGAGGCGTTCTTCATTGTCGGCATACCCGGCCTGCTGCTGGCGCTGGTCGTCAGGTTTACGGTTCGCGAACCCGAACGCGGTATGTCCGAGGGCAAGGCCGACACCGCAGAACGGCCCGGCATCCCGACCGTCGCCCGGTTCCTGCTGCGCAGCCGGTCGTTTGTGCACATGGCCGTCGGTTCCGGTCTCGCCGCGTTTGCCGGCTATGCTGTCGTCAGTTTCTTTCCCAGTTTCCTGAACCGCAGTCACGGCATGAACCAGGCCGAGATTGGCGTATACCTGGGCTTCATCATCGGCATTGCCGGCGCCGTTGGATTTGCCGGCGGCGGCTACTTCGCAGATCACATCGGCAGGAAGCGGCGCAAGAACTCACTGATTGGAGTGGCCATCGCAACCCTGATCAGCTGGGTATTCATGGTCCCGGTGTACCTGGTCGCCAATCCCTATGTCGCGCTCGCCATATTCGTCATACCGGCCGCGCTGTCGAACTTCTACCTGGGCACGACGATCGCGCAAACGCAAAGTCTCGTGGGCCTGCGCATGCGAGCGGTAGCGTCGGCAATCCTGTTTTTCATATTGAATATCATCGGACTCGGGCTCGGGCCCCTGATCGCCGGCATGCTGAGCGATGCCCTGACCCTAAGCTACGGCGCGGAGTCCATGCGTTATTCGCTGCTGATTATCAGCCTGGTCCTGAGCCCGTGGTCCGCATTGCACTATTACCTTGCTGCCAGGCATATCGAAGCCGACCTGGCCAGGGTCAACGGCGCCGCAAGCGCCTGAGCTAGACGGCGCGCAGGTACCAGTCGAAGTCGACGGGGCTGATAGTGTTGTGAAAACGCCTGGCTTCCTCGCGGCGATTGATCGCGAAAGTCCGGCAATAATCCTCGCCAAGATACTGCGGCAGGATCGTGCTCTTCGAGAAAAGGTCGATTGCCGCGTCCCAACGGTTCGGAATCTTTCGCTTCAGCTCGATGATCGCGCCCTCCGGCACCATCTCGCCCGGGTCGGTTTGATTCTCGATGCCGCGATGCACGCCGGCAAGGATAGCGGCGGTGACCAGGTACGGGTTGGCGTCGGCACCGGAGGTGCGGTGCTCGAAACGCAGGTTCCTTTCATCAGCAATCGGCACCCGCAGTGACACTTTGCGATGATTGATGCCCCAGTTGGGTTCAACCGGCGCAAACATTTCGGGACGCAGGCGCCGGTAGGAATTCGCATTGGGCGCGAAGATGGCCGTCGCCTCGGCCATGGTTTCTTTCAATCCGCCGATGGCATGGCGCAGTTGCGGCGAGAACGGCGGTCCAGCCATTTTTTCCTTGCCCTGCGAGAAATAGTTCCGGCCGTTTCGGTCCAGCATGCTCATGTGTATGTGCAAACCCGATCCCGACTGATCCTCGAATGGCTTCGCCATGAAACAGGCGACGAATCCGTGCTGTCGTGCGACCGCTTTGATCACCCGTTTCAGCAATACCGCATGGTCGCAGGCAAGGACCGGATCGGGAACGTGATGAAGGTTGACCTCGAACTGTCCCGGAGCGAACTCCGAAATAGTCGTGCCTATGGGCAGCGCCTGGGCGGCGCAGGCATCGTTCAGGTCGTTCAGAAAATCCTCGATATTCCACAGATCGTCCGGGTGATAGACCTGCGGGCCGGGCTGGCCCCGTCCCGTGCCGAGTATCTTCGACACGACCGGTGTCGGTATCGGAGCATCGGCGTCGAGGAGATAGAATTCCAGTTCGACGGCGGCGACTACTTTCGATACCAGCTTGTACATCGGTGCCGCGGCGCGCTGCAGCACCGCGCGGGGATCACCAAAGAATGGCTCGCCGTCCCTGGTTTCGAACCGGACCATGGCCTGTGCGCTGGGTCTCCTGGCCCAGGGAACGGGTGCAAGGCTGCCATCGACCACGCGCACGTTGATGTCCGGATCGCCATCTTCGGCGCCGAAACGAATGCCGGGAACCGTGTTGCCCAGGGTGTCCAGGAATACGGTTCCGCCGGGCATGCAGAAGCCGTCGCTGAATATCTTGTCGAACTCGTGGGCGCGCGCGCGTTTGCAGCGCAATACACCGGCCATGTCAGGAATCAGCAATTCCATCACGTCCGTGCCGGGGTATTTGCGCAGGAATTGCTCGAGTTCCCTGTTGCGTGGCGCGGCCTTTCTTTTTGTCATTATCGATTTCCTGATCGCGGGCGCTTTTGCTGCCATCGTATCGTCATGGCTGTGTAAGCGGCAAACGGCGGGAATGTAAGCCAGCCGTCGTTGAAGAGCTGCTTCCGTTCACGGACCCTGTAAGGGCAGGGGTGAGCCAGGAGTCGATTCGGCGGGGCCTTCATGCCATAATATGAAATATTACAGCATAATATGGTACTAAGGTCATGAACGACGCGCGTCCACCCCAAGGCGCCCAGGCAGCCCTGCGAGCGGTCAGGCTGCTGAAGCGCTTCAGCATCGAGCGACCGGAAATGTCGCTGGCCGAACTGAGCAAAGCGTCTGGTCTCAACAAGACCACGACCCATCGCCTGCTGCGCGCCTTGCAAAGCGAAGCGCTGATTGATCGTAATCCGGCAACCGGCGCCTATTGCCTGGGTGCGGGCCTCATGGCCCTCGGTGTGCAAGCGTTGGCGAGCAGCGATCTGCGGCGCCGGGTGCGGCCGGTGCTCCGCGCACTCGCGCGCGACAGCGGGGAGACTGCAACACTTGAAGTCCCCGTCGAGGACAGCATGCTGATCCTGGACGAGGTGGCCGGGCGCCACGTGGTCGGTGCGGCAGGAAATATCGGTACACGCTGGCCCATTCATGCCACGTCGACCGGCAAAGCCTACCTGGCTTTCGATGACGGCTGCCTCGAGCGGCTGCCGGAAAAACTAAGCCCCGTGACGCCGAAGACGATGACGCAGCGTGAAGATTTTCAGGCCCAGATCGTCGACATCCGCAGGCGCGGTTTTGCCATGACGGTCGATGAGCTTGAGGATGGCTTTGCGGCGGTTGCAACCGTTATCCGCGGCCCTTTGGGCGAGGTACAGGG
>JAKEGN010000266.1 GCA_022615525.1 Woeseiaceae bacterium | reverse complement strand
TGGCTGTCGCCTCTGCGGCCAGCCAGCGCCGCAGGGCCGATTTGTCCTTGACCATAAACAGCGGCGCAATATTGTTGTAGCGCAGGCCGGGGGCGCTTCCGGACAGTTTGAACATCAGCCGCACCAAAGGATGTTGCGGGAGGACCGGCATGTTCATGATGACATCGGTGACATACCAAACCAGGCCGCGGGCAGAGTCGATGCGCACCAGAATCTCGCCCGTCCTGTAATGCGGCATGTCGACGAGTTCCAGGTGCGCGCCGGCGAGGGCACGGGCATTGTCGACCGCTTGGATGCCGCGCAAGCCTGACTGCTTTTCAACGCGCGCAACGGACTGTGCCGGCGCGAACAGTTCAGCGTCGCGGAAGCGCGCGCTCCACAGCGCCAAGCCCATGTGGTGAAAGGCGTTGGACGCAACCAACGCGCGCACTGGAGCAAACGGCTTGAGGTCATCGAACACACCTGGCGTCCCGCCGCACGGCGGACTTACCACGATGATGCCACCTTCGCAGCCGACTGCCAGTGCGTTGGCAATGCCGGGCCCGAACGAATAGGCATAGGTCAGGATTGGCGTTTCGGCATCGAAGATGTTCCAGCCGTGCGGGGTCGTGTCCATAGTCAAAATGATGCCAGGAAGGAATAGAGAACCTGATTTCCCCCAAGAGTATCTCTGACCCCAGCGGCCCTGGTCAATGGCCGACGGGTTCTGGAATGCTTGCATGCGCTGATGGGACGGCCCCACGTTCGCCAAAAAAACGCCGGCGCACCTTAACGCTGACAAATGACCGGGGATCTGCCCGGCCCCGGCCCCGGCGCTGCTGCCAGAACCTGTAGACGAAAGTTAAGCCCCTCATCCGCGAGCGAGAACGTACTCCGCGAGCGAGCGCGGCGAACAAATCGTGACGCCGCGGAATCTGCGCCCATAGCCTGGCCCAAAATGAGTGCGGTCGCCAGTCACGAGCGCGTCGCAGCCGAGAGCGATCGCTGCGGAGAGGACGGGTCGATCCTTCTCAGGTACCCAAGCCGTCACGTCCGCTGGATTCGACTCTGCCGGCGGCCGCAAGGCGGCTACGTGCAGCACCACCAGCAGCAGCGCATCGAGCATGTCCAGGGCCTGTTTTCCGTTGCTTTCCAGGTTGCGCCTTGCCTCGGCCAACACGGAAGCATCAGCGCAGCATTCGTGGCCGCGTTCCACCAGCATCCGCAGCAATTCACGTACTGCCCCTTCGGACTTCGCTGCCGAAAACAGGATATTGGCATCGAGAAACACGTGCATACGCGCGGATGTGTCAGCGGCGCCGCTTGCCGCGGCTCTTGGCTTCGGGTGCCGCGGCGCTGTTCAGCATGGTAGCGAGGCCGGACTCCGCCTCGTCGAATTCGTGTTCGCGTTCGGGTGTGTATACATCGGGCGGCAGGGTTACAGCGGGACGCAGGAGCAAACCCTCGGGCGTGGTTTCGGCGATCAATTGATCGTCGGCTTTCAGACCGAGGGCTTGGCGCAGCTTCGCCGGCAGCGTAACGACGCCCCGGCTATTGATCGTGACGGTGGCTTTCATGAGTGCATGATTAGCAGAAATGCAGAAAATCGGCGGTTTTCTGAGCCGTGTCGCAAGGGGCAGCATGGTGCGAACCGAGGCTGGTACTACGTCAATGCTTCGCCGGAGTCGGCCGCTAGCGCGTCGGGTACGTGTTCTGGAGATTGCCGAAGATCAGCGCCTGCGTGCCCGGCTGCTGGCAAGTAAGCCGCTCGACGTAGTTGCCATACGACATGCCATCATCACGGAGCACATTGCAGTGATTCCACAGCGTCTGGACCACGGGCTGCGGAGTTCATTGCTTCCTGTTTCCCACTAGAGGCGTATCATTCATGGCATGAGACTCAAGCAGTCCAACCCGCACCTTAAATCCGCTGCAGTACGGAAGGCAGCCCTGCGCATCTCGGCGCAAACGTCTTCCGCTGTCGAAGGCATCCGTGCTCCCTTCGCCGAGAGAAAGCGCACCGACACGCCGGCCAACATCGAAGCCTTCATTGCCAATTGGAAGCGGCGCGTCGCCGCGTCCGCTCGATAACGCGAGCAAACATGCCTGAAAGCGGTTCGTAGTCCCGACCCACCGCGGCATGGATTGCGCCGATGTAGAGGTGTTTGCCGCGGCCGCTCAAGGGCCCGAAATCCAGAGGGGGCAACCCCGCCTGAAGGGCCATCAATAGCGCGAGCAAGCGCGCCAAGCGACCGTTTCCTTCACGGAACGGATGCACCAGAATCAATTCGGCGTGTACCTCAGCCAGAGCTCGCGCGACTGCGGTATCGCTTCCCGCGCGACACGGCGTGTTCCGCCGCAGGGCGCCCCGTTCAAGTTCCTCCATCAAGCCCGCAATCAGCGGCGCGTGGGCAAACTGAAAGCCGCCCTTGTCAATATTGACATTCCGATAATCTCCCGCCCAGGGATAGATTGCACCCAGCCAGAGCCTATGGAGTGTGCGGATGTCATCGGTGGTGAAGCGATGGTCCTGAGCGAACTGATCCAGAGCGGCCTCCTGTGCAAGTTCGAGCGCCTGCGACTCGGCCTCGTTCATGTCGCGCACCCGTGTGATGCCAAGCAGATTGCGCAGCACGCGACCGCGCGAGCCCGGCTCGAACTCGGCCTCCGGTCCTCGCGCTTCGTACTTGGGACTCACACCAAAGTGCTCAGAGGACGCAGAACGTTTTCCGCGTTGCGGAATACGGCAGCATCATCAGCAGCTTCTGCTCACTGGCGACGAGAACCATGTAGCGGCTGATCATCTCGCCCAGCGTGCATTTGGCCAGGACGGCGTCGGAGAACTCGTCCAGCCCTGTGATCTTGGTGTTGTCGGGTGCGGCGTACTGGTAGATGGGTAGGAAGCGCTCGTCGGCGTTGAAACTGAAATGACGGGCGTTGTTGTTGGCGAAGTAATAGGTCGAGTCGCGGTTGCTGACCACGAACACCTGCATGAAGCACAGCAGCGTGCGTGTGAAGCCGTTGCCAATGTCGTTCTTGTAGTCGACGATCTGCTCGATGGCGCGGCGCGGGTTGATGCCCAGCGTCTTCAGCTCGATCTGCACCACCGGCACGCCGTTGATAGGCAGCACGACGTCGAAGCGATGGTGGCTGTAGTCGGTGTTGATGCGAAGCTGGTTGACGACCTCGAAGGTGTTCTTGCACCAGTCGTCGATGTTGACAAGCGTGTAATTCAGCGGGGTGCCGTCTTCGCGGGTGAAGCTGTTGCGGCTGCGAAGCGTCTGTGCAGCGGTAAAGACGTCTGGCGTGACGATCTCTTCAAGAAGTCGCTCAAACTCTGCGTCAGTGAGCTTGACTCGGTTGAGCTCCTGAAACTTCTCGCGAAAGTTTGCCTCCAGTGCGGCGCGGTCGCTGATATCCTCGCGGTAGGCGTGCTTCAGCTCCTTGAGCTTCGATATCAACTCTTCTTCGAGTTGGCGTTCGGACGATGTCATTGAGGGCCTAAAGGTGTTTGCGGTCATTGGTGAAGCCCCGCGTCTTGGGCAACTCCTGCCGTTGAGGTAAGCGGTCGGACTGCCGGCGGTCGCGCAGTGAGCGGGCGATGGTGCGGATCTGGTCGGGCGTCCGCACTCTGCGGTCCGGCTCTTCGGCTTCGGGTGGGCTTGTCCGGCTCCCGCGGCCAGTAGCCGGCTTCGGCGACCTTGGTATTGAGGCCGCGGGTGTCGTTATTGACGTTCATGCTGTCGGCCACCGGCTGCCTCGGTTGCCAGTGAGGGCCGTAAGCCATCACCAGGCTGTGGTTGAAGAGGCCGAAGGCCTGTTTTGGAAGCGCCGCATCGTCTACAGCGCACCCCGATCGCGTTGTCCCGTGCTCGCTCGGCCTTGCGTATCCGTTCGATATGTCTCGGCCCTCGCTGCGCGGCTCCTTGCCCTCGGGACTGCTCGCGAC
>JAKEGN010000265.1 GCA_022615525.1 Woeseiaceae bacterium | reverse complement strand
GCGACATGTCCACTAACCGAGAGAGGCGACCGAAGTGAAAACTACGACGATTGGGATCGATCCGGCAAAGAACGTGATTCAGGTGCATGGCGTGGATATCCGCGTAGCTATTCCTGCGGATGGCTGCGGTTATTATCGGTTCAGATGCTGGGCGAGTACAATCGGCCAGAAACCGTCACCGGCGCCTACATGAAATCGTGTTTTCGGGCGTGCGGTGTACGCTTGAGTGGAAACGCTCGGGAAATCGAATGCAATGCCGGTTGATTGGCCTTCGACGTTGGCGTATCGGCCTTGCGTGTAGCGCCACATCGTCCATTGCGCAACGTCGCCGACGCATTCCACCGCGGTCAAGGGACGCTGTCGCTTCAGTGAGGCGGTCTCGGCTAAAGGGGCGAGAATACATATGGCATGCAGCGCGGTCGCGGCGCCGCATGCCTTGGCCAGTCAGATGATCGACCGGCCTCCGTCGACCGTGATTTCGGTGCCGGTGATGTAAGTCGAATCAGCGGATGCGAGAAACACGACAACACTCGCGACCTCATCAGCGTCACCAAAGCGCTTCATCGGGACACTCTGCTTTGTTTGCTCGCCAAACGCGGCAACGACATCGGGTGGCATGCCGAGCTTGCCGTAGATCGGCGTCAAAATGGGACCCGGGCTGATGGCATTGACGCGAATGCTCCGCTCGGCCCATTCGGCGGCAGCCACCCGCATCACTGAAAGCAGGGCAGCCTTGGTGGCACCGTAGATGGAAGTGTTGGGCATACCCAAGGAGCCGGCAATCGAGGCATTGAGGATCACCGAAGCCGGCGATGCGAGCAAGGGTGAAAGCGCCTTGAGCAGAAACAACGGGCCTTTGACGTTGATAGCGAACTGACGGTCGAACTCCTCGGCTTCGACCGACTCGATGGGTTGAAACGTCCCGGTCCCGGCGTTGATGAATGCGGCATCGAGGTGGCCGAAGCGCTCGCGAAGGCGTGTCGCCAATTCCGCCTGATCCGCCACCTTCCCCGCATCGCTGCGAATAATGAGCACTTCATTGCCGAGCAGGCGTTGGGCCTCGGCCAGTGTGTCCTCGTTGCGTCCCGTGATCACCAGGCGGGCGCCTTCTTGCAGGAAACGCTTTGCGGTTGCCAGGCCGATGCCGGTAGTGCCGCCGGTAATGAGCGCCGTTTTTCCTTCGAGTCTTGTCATGATGTGTTCTCCATTGGCCGTCGCCTGGACGGCAGGGGTTGGGGGAAACCAGTGCGCGGCACCAGGTTGTGTACCGTGCAGTATAGAGTACAGATCGGTACAATAATGTCAATCACTGCAACAGATACGTGGAGGGGCAATGACCAATCAGCGAGGGCGACCACGCTGCTTCGACGCCGAGGTCGCCCTGGATCGCGCGCTGGAGGTATTCTGGCGGCATGGATTCCAGGGCACTTCGCTGGCCGATTTGACTGCAGCGATGGGTATCAACAAGCCTAGCCTTTATGCCGCATTCGGCGACAAGGAGGCGTTGTACCTGAAGGCACTCGAACGCTACGCCGCACTCGGCGCAGAGCAAACCATCCGGATTCTGGACGCCGAACCGGACGGACGTCGCGCCGTGGAAGCCTTCCTGCGCGCGATGGCGGATAGGATTACCGACCCGGCACTGCCGGGCGGATGCTTCGTCGTCACTGGTGCGGCAGATTGCGGGGGCGCGGCTACGCCGCCGGCCGTGGACGTGGCATTGCGCAAGGCGCTGCAAAATAGCGAGGAACGACTGCGAGCGCGTCTCGCACGCGCTCAGGGCGACGGGCAACTTGCACCCGACGCCCGTGTCGATGAACTCGCAGCGTTTTTCACTTCCTTGCTTGCAGGTCTGGGTGTGCTCGCCAAGAGTGGCGCCGAGCGGGCCAAGCTCGACGGTGCCATCACTGCGGCGATGGCCGCCTGGCCGCGCGTTCCAGTGCCAAGACGGCGAGCGAAGCCGCGCCGGTAAGGCTCAGCCAGACTCATCGAACAGGCATTGACAGCATTCCCTGCGATCGGTAGCCCCGACCCTTGGCAAGGGAGTCTTTCAGCGCCCCCACTGAACGCTGGCAGTATCAAGCCCGAAGCGCAACGAGTTGATGGTGATGCTGAAAGAAGTCGAAGGGCTCAGGCATGAACAGTCCGGCAGTGCGCGCCCGACTCGCTGCCACTAAACGGACGAAACAATTCATCCGGGAGTTCCCGGCGGTCGTCAGGGCTGTGGTTGAAAAAGAGTTACCCAACCTGGAGACGTCATTGGCAGCAATGTGCGGGAACCCGTCCGTCGACCTGCTTTGTCATGTATCTCCTGTGTACGGCGCAACCGGTGGCTCCGTTGCCGTCTGGCATATAGCTGCGCCGGATCGTACTCTGCCGGAGGAACGGATACACCGCCGATATTAGGCGGAACCCGGCCATCTGCGGACGTAGCGGCTGGATTAGAAGCCCGGTTTTGAGAGGCCGGTGTTCGTTCAACACCCGACGTTCGCAGCGGTCGCTGAGCGCAGAAAATCACGCTTGCGGTAACTAACCTTATGGGTTAATATGGCCGCAATGGAGAAGCGTAAGCCGCACTACGATTTAGCTGCTGTGAAGCTCGCCGTGCAACAGCGTGGCGCGGATGCTTTTACTGCTACCGCTTTGGTTGGTGCTCAGGCCATGGGCTTGGATTCTGCAAGCGCGATTGACGTAGTGTGTGCGATGCGCGAGCCGATTTTTACAAGAGCATGACGACTCATGCTGCAAGCCAAGTCTGGCAGGATGTGTATCACTGCGTTACGCAGAACGGCAAAGTGGCTTATGTCAAAGTGACGTTGCGTGTGGATGGTTCGATTGTGATTCAGTTTAAGGAGAAATGAGATGCCCCGTGAATGCCTGAACTGCGAACAGGGAATTCTGCGGCATGCCGTCAAGGATGTACCGTATGAATACAAAGGTCACGCAGCAGCGGTGCGGAAGATCGCCGGTTGGCATTGTCCAAATTGTCACGAGGTTGAGTTCGACGCGGGAGAAGGCGAGCGGTTCGCCGACGCCATCAAACGCATTGCCGCCGAGATCGACGCCCAAGAGTCTGCTGAACTGGCGAGAATCCGCAAAAAGTTGAAGCTGACCCAACTTGAGGCCGCGCGCATCACGGGCGGTGGTCCGAATGCCTTCTCGCGGTACGAGAGGGGCAAGGCCCGTCCGCTACCTGCGGTGACAAATCTATTTCGGCTTCTTGACCGGCACCCAGAACTGCTGAACGAATTGCAGAACTGATCTCGCTGGCTCTTGGCGGCAGGGCGATCGCACTCGGACATCATGGGCCGGTGTGAAATGCCAATGTTGTTGACCTGTCGGAAAAGTCGTTAACAATCATCGATCTATGCGTATGTCT
>JAKEGN010000264.1 GCA_022615525.1 Woeseiaceae bacterium | reverse complement strand
GGTCCCGCTGCAATGCCGGTAGTCAGGTTCGCGTCCGGCATCACTGTGCATGTCCGAGGCGCCGTTTCTGGGTTAGGGTAGGAACATGGACAGAAGCAGATTACCTGCCGAAATCGCGCTCGCGGCCAACCGGATCAGGGATCACGTTCGGGAAACGCCACTGGAATTCTCTCCGTGGTTCAGCGAAAAGACCGGCGCCAAAGTCTGGCTGAAACTCGAGAATCTGCAGCTTACGGGTTCCTTCAAATTGCGCGGCGCTTTCAACAAGCTGCTTACCATGACCGAGGGCGAACGTGCCGCCGGCGGAGTCGCTGCATCCAGCGGCAATCATGGAGCAGCTGTTGCCTGCGCGATGGACAGGCTGGGCGTCAGCGGCGTGATATTCGTTCCGGAGAAGACCTCACCGGCCAAGGTCGATACGATTCGACGTTTCGGCGGCGAGGTGCGATTTTTCGGCATCGACGGCCTCGATACGGAACTGCATGCCCGGCAATACGCTGCCGACCATGGCATGACCTACCTGTCACCTTACAACGATCCGGCGGTAATCGCCGGGCAGGGCACCTGCGGCGTGGAAATTGCGCGGCAGCTGCCGGATATCAACGCCATCTATATTGCGGTCGGCGGAGGCGGTTTGATCAGCGGTGCAGGCTCTTTCCTGAAGACGATCAACCGCAAGATTGGCATCGTGTCCTGCCAGCCCGCGGCATCGGCCGTCATGACCGAGTCGGTGCGCGCCGGGCGCATCCTGGATATTTCCAGCGAACCGACGCTGTCGGACGGAACCGCTGGCGGAATCGAGCCCGGCGCCATCACTTTCGAAATCTGTCGCGACATCATCAGCGATTACGTCACGGTTACCGAGGACGAGATTGCATCGGCCATGCGCGCATTTATCGATGCACATCATTTGCTGCTCGAAGGAGCGGCAGGAGTAGCGCTGGCAGGCCTGCTCACCCTCGGGCGCAAGCACGCGGGCGGCAACATCGTCGTGCTGATTTGCGGTGGGAACATCAGCAGGGATACGCTCCGGCGGATCATCTGAGCGGATTCAGCGGAACCGGGCCGCGAATCACCCCTCAAACAGCTCAGTTATCCGGAACGAATCGCCATGAGAACACTTTCGATCTTGCTGTTCCTTTTCGTGCTCGGCACGGCACCGGCCCTGGCGGAGTCTGTAGCGATCGTCAACGTAAACGTCATCCCCATGACGTCCGAGGTCGTGTTGCCCGGGCGCTCCGTGGTCGTGACCGACGGCAGAATCGCCGCGATCGGCGATGTCGATACGACCGCGTTGCCGGAAGATGCCGCGATCATCGACGGAACCGACCGCTACCTGATGCCGGGACTGGCGGAGATGCATGCCCATGTCCCCGGTGCGAGCTCCCAGGATCTCGAGCGCGTCCTCGGTCTGTTCGCCGCGAACGGGGTTACGCTGATACGCGGGATGCTCGGCCAACCGTCTCACCTCGAATTGCGAAAACAGCTTGCCGAGGGCGAAATTGTCGGGCCCAGGCTTTTCACGTCCGGTCCGTCATTCAATAGCAACAGCGTCGACGGGCCTGAACAGGCAGCCGCGATGGTGCGCGAACAGGTCAGGGACGGTTACGATTTCCTCAAGATTCATCCCGGACTGAGCCTCGCCGAGTTCCAGGCAATTGCGCGGATGGCCAATGAACTGCATATCCCCTTCGCCGGCCATGTCCCGGAAGACGTGACTGTCGAGCAGGCGCTGGCCGCGGGAATCGCGACCATCGATCACCTGGATGGCTACATGGTGTCGTTGCTGGTGCCGAATAAGGACCCGTCGGGTGGCTTTGGCGGTTTCTTCGGTGTCTATCTCGCGGAGCACGCGGACCCGGGCGAGATCGTCGGCATTGCTGCGGCGACCGCGACCGCAGGTGCCTGGAATGTGCCGACGCAGACACTGTTCGAGAACTTCGTGTCGGCTGAGGACCCGCAGCGCATGGCCGAGAGGCCCGAATTGAAGTACGTGTCCGCAGGCACGGTCGAAAGTTGGAAAGAGGCCAAGTCCGAGTTGATGCAGGAAGCACTCTACAAGCCCGAGACAGCGGCCCGCGCAATCGAATTACGCAGGCAGCTGATCCTTGCATTGCACCGGTCCGGCGCGGGTCTGCTGCTGGGCTCGGATGCGCCACAGGTTTTCAATGTGCCCGGTTTCTCGATCCACCGTGAGTTGAAATTGCTGGTCGAAGCTGGATTGAGTCCCTACGAGGCGCTGCAGACCGGCACGGTCTATCCAGCCAGTTTTTTCAACCAGGAGAGTTATTTCGGCACGGTGCAGCCGGGACTCGAAGCCGACCTGGTATTGCTCGATGGCAATCCGCTTCAGGATATCGGGAACTCGCGGCGCATCCACGGGGTCATGATTCGCGGCCGCTGGTTGTCACGCCAGGACATCGATCGGCTACTGCAGCGATTCGAACGCTAGCGGACCGTTGAAAACCAGCCGCTAAGGGATTCCTGAGAGACTCAGGGTGCGATACGCCTCTGATCTCCGCAATTCCGCATCGATGTGCTGGCGCTGCGTGACCGCGTCATACCGTGCGGGACGTCCGGCGTCGATGAACGGCTCGAGTGGCCGGATGACCTGGTCTGCGTTCACGGCGACAAAAAGCACGATACTGTAGCGGGAAGCGGCGGTTCGACGTACGCGATGACCGGTAGCCTGGAAGTATCCGTTGGTCCATCGCTCGAGCATGTCGTCGAGCAGTACGATGACCCGGTCCGGCTCTGCCGGTGCCTCGTACCAACGGCCATGAACGTCGGTCAATTCGAGTCCCGGACCGGTTTGCAACAAGAGCGATATGCACTCGAAATCGGTATGCGCGGAGATTCCAACGTCGCGCAAACTGTCTTCGCAAAGTCCACCCGGGTAATGCAACAACCTGAGCGTGCTGAGCTCCTGGGTATTGCAACGGGTGCTGAAGAAATCGCTCTCGAG
>JAKEGN010000263.1 GCA_022615525.1 Woeseiaceae bacterium | reverse complement strand
GCCTGGAGCACCAGCCGCCGCGCGCTTCTCGAGGATGATGACGGCCGCACCCAGCTGGTCGTGATCCAGATGGCGCCCGGTTCCTACGCCGGCACGGAGATACTCGATGCCGATGCGGCCGACGTGTGGCCGGCCTGGGAAGGCGGCGACGTGGTGCTCGTCTCGGAGCCCTATGCTTACCGCAACGGCGTCGCGCCAGACGACGTCGTCGAGCTGCGCACGGCTAGGGGCCCGCGCAGTTTCCGCATCGCAGCGACCTACCGGAGCTACGATATCAACGCGAGCGCCGTGCTGATCAGCCGCAGCACCTACGACCGGCACTGGAACGACCGCGGCATCGATTCCATCGGCCTGTATCTCGCCGACGGTGTCGCTTCCCGGGATATGCTCAAGCGCATCGAATCCGTCAGCGCCGGTCGTCAGCAGATCCGCTTCGAGTCGAATCAGGGGATTCGTGACCTGTCACTCGAGGTCTTCGACCGCACCTTCATCATCACCGATGTCCTGTACTGGCTGGCGATCATCGTCGCTTTGATCGGCATACTCGGTGCGCTGCTGGCGATGCAGCTCGAACGCGCGCGCGAGTTCGCCGTGCTACGGGCGCTCGGCATGACGCAGGCGCAGCTCGGCGGAATGATCACGCTGCAGTCGGGCGTGATCGGTTTGCTGAGTGGCATCGCCGCCATTCCGCTCGGGCTGGTCATGGCGTACCTGCTGATCGAAGTCATCAACCGGCGTGCCTTCGGCTGGCAGATCGACATGACATTTGCCGTCAGCATGCTGTTTTCGGCCGTGTTGTTTGCTATCGGCGCTGCGACGCTCGCGGGTCTTTATCCGGCTTACCGTGCCGCACGCAATCAACCGGCGCTTGCGATGCGCGAGGAATAGAGATGCGGGCGATTGGCATTGCGATACTCGCATCATTGCTCTGCGCGGCAAGTGCCGGCATAGCCGATGACAGTGAAAACGACGAGCGCTCGCGCCTTTCGGAATTGCTCGGTGGCGGCGACGACCGCGGCTACGCCAGGGCGCTGCAAGCGCGAAGCTTTTCGTTCCCGGAGGATCACGGCCCGCATCCGGAATACCGCAATGAATGGTGGTACCTGACGGGTAACTTGGACGACGATGACGGGCGGCGCTTCGGTTTCGAACTCACGTTCTTCCGCTTTGCCCTGGCTCCATCGATACCGGACGCTGACTCGAACTGGCGCAGCAGGGACGTTTACATTGCACACCTCGCCATCACCGATGCAGACGAGAAGTTCTACGTCGCACAGCGATACTCGCGCGCGGCGCTCGGGCTCGCTGGTTCACAATCAGAACCGTTTCGCGTGTGGATCGATGACTGGCAGATCGTGGCCGGGTCCGGCGCAGAGGCGAACGTATGGCGTCTCCAGGCCGGCGAGCAGGATTTCGGCCTCGATCTGCATCTGACGGCAGTGAAACCGCCCGTGCTGAATGGCATCAACGGCCTGTCGCAGAAATCCGCCGAGCCTGGGAACGCGTCCTACTACTACTCGATCACCCGCTGGCAAACCGAAGGTTCGCTGTGCATCGGGTCTGCGCAGTTCACAGTGTCCGGCTTGTCCTGGCTGGATCGCGAGTGGAGCAGCAGCGCACTGGCCGCGAATCAGCAAGGCTGGGACTGGTTCGCGCTGCAGTTATCCGATGGCAGCGACCTGATGTTCTACAATCTGCGGCTGAACGATGGCCGGCAGGATCCGATGAGCGCCGGAACCTGGATCGGTGCCAACGGCGAAGCCAGCCACATTGATCTAAGCGATTTGGAAATTGTCGTCACCGACCACTGGCAAAGCTCCTCGGGTGGCATTTACCCGGCGGCATGGACCCTGCACCTGCCGCGGGAGTCGTTGCGCCTGGAGCTCGTCCCGGTTCTCGCCGACCAGGAGCTGACCACGACTGTGCGCTACTGGGAGGGCGCGGTCGACGTCAGCGGCGAGCGCGACGGGTTGCCGGTCAGCGGCCGCGGTTACGTCGAGCTCACCGGTTACGCCGCCACCGATCGGGGACAGTGATCCAGATTAGCTGGAACTCACTCCGTTAACCGTCCGGGGCGGCCGCCCGGGCCGCTGCCTGGGGGCGTCCGGACTGTTGCCGCTTGTCCCTTTTTGTTCCATCCTTAGAGATCTTGTGACGCGCGCTACGACAATAAATGTCGATAATTCAAGAACTTAAGCGACGGCACGTAATCCGGGTGGGCATTGCGTATGGGGTTGCCGCCTGGTTGTTATTGCAAATCATCGATGTCACGGCACCGATTATCGGCGCACCCGAGTGGGTCCCCAAGGCGTTACTGCTCCTGATCGTCGTCGGCTTCCCGATTGCAATATTGCTTGCCTGGGCATTCGAGTTGACGCCGGAGGGCGTGAAGTTCGCGCGGGACGTTGATCGTTCGCTGTCAATCACCCGATCCACAGGGCGCAAGCTCGACTTCATCATCATCGCGGTACTGGCGGTAGCGGTCGTAATCTTCGCGTTAGACAAGTTCCTGTGGTCGGCACCGGCAGAAACCGTTGCCGGGAATCAGAAGCGCTCGATCGCCGTCCTGCCCTTCGAAAATATGTCCG
>JAKEGN010000262.1 GCA_022615525.1 Woeseiaceae bacterium | reverse complement strand
TCCCCACTGCGGTCGAGGCGCTCGGCACGGACGTCCCGCCCCGATGCTTCGGCGCGATCCGAACGGCGATCGAGCCTGCCGTCGATGCGTTCGCCCCGGTTATCGAGGCGGTTGTCGATCCGATCACCGCGATTGTCGAGCCGCTCGTCAATGCGATCGCCGCGAAGGTCCAACCGCTCTTCGATCCGGTCTCCCTGGTCAGCCATCGCCGCACTACCTAACATCAGGCTGGCCAGTACGGTGCACGTCAAAATCGTCCTGTTTTTCATGATCCTGCTCCCTGCGGTTGCGTGACTTGTTGCTACTTTCAACGCGGCGACGGCGCAGCGGTTGACGATGCCGGGCAACAAGGCCAGCTTATTGTCAAATTCAGCCTGGTTCGCCAGCCGGCGCGGTATCTGGCAAGCTCGCGAGCTTCGCCATCCCGAGACCGACCATGTCCCTGGCCGAGACCATCAGGCAAAACGGCATCGATGATCTGTACCGCAGGCACCGCCTGCGCGTCATGCTGGCTATCACCCTGGGATACGGGTTCATCTATACCTGCCGGCTGGGCCTTTCGATCGTCAAGAAACCGTTGATCGACGAAGGCATATTCACGGTCGAGCAGCTCGGCATGATCGGCTCGGCACTGTTTTACGGTTACGCCGCCGGCAAGTTCCTGAACGGTTTTGCTTCGGACCATTTTCGGCCGCGGATATTTTTCTCTGCCAGCATCCTGCTGTCCGCAGTGCTGAACCTGTTCATGGGATGGTCCACGCTGCTGTGGGTCTCGATGGTGCTGTGGGCACTCAACGGTTGGTTCCAGGGCATGGCGGCGCCCTCAGCGGTCATCTCCATACGCAACTGGTTCAGCATGCATGAACGCGGCCGCTGCTACGGCATCTGGAGCGCATCCCATTCCATCGGCGAAGGCCTGACGTTCTACGTGATCGCAGCAATCGTCGCCGGCTACGGCTGGCGCTACGGCTTCATTACCCCGGGTATCGTTTGCATTGCGGTCGCGGCCTGGGCCTATTCGTACTTGCGTGACGCGCCACAGAACATGGGCTTACCTACGGTCAATGTGTGGCGTGGCGAAGCAACCGAACCACCTGCGGAACAAAGTACCTGGCAGTCGCAAAAGGCAATCTTCGGCATTACGGCCATCTGGGTCATCGCCGTTGCCAGCGCGCTCATGTACGTCACGCGCTACGCCATCAACAGCTGGGGCGTATTGTACCTGCAGGAGGCCCGCGGCATGTCGCTCATCGACGCGGGATTTTTCATGAGCGTGAATACCATCGCCGGCATTGCCGGTTCGGTGGCCTACGGCTTCGTGTCCGACAAGCTGTTCGATGCGAGGCGTCCGCCGGCCAACCTGATTTTCGCGGTTACTGAAGTGCTCGCGTTGCTGGTCATCTTTTACGGGCCGGAGAACCGCCTGCTTATGGTGCTGGCCTTCGCCTTTTACGGCGCGGCCCTGAGCGGCCTGATTGCCTCGGTCGGCGGCCTCTTCGCTGTCGACCTCGCACCGCGCCATGCGACTGGCGCCGCCATGGGCCTGGTCGGCGTATTCAGCTATCTCGGCGCGGCCGTGCAGGAGACAGTCAGCGCCGGCCTGATCGCCAAAGGAGTGACGATAGTCGACGGCGTACGCCACTACGACTTCGACACGGCAATACTTTTCTGGATCAGCTCGTCTGTGCTGTCGATGCTGCTGGCCGCCTCGCTATGGAATGCAAAAGTACGTGACTGAAGCGGCCCGAAGCAGCGGCATCGCAGTGATCCTGTTTGATCTCGGCGGTGTGCTGCTGCAGCTGCGAGACATCGGCAGCAACTTCGGCCTGCGCGGCGACGAAACGCAGTTCCTCCGCTCCTGGCTCATGTCGCCGGCCGTGCGCGACTTCGAGCGCGGTTCGATCACCGCCGAGGAGTTCGGCCGCCGCATCGTGGGCGAATTGCGACTGCCCTACGACTGGCGCGAGTTCCTGCAGCGCTTCGATCGCTGGCCGGAAAGCATTTATCCCGGTGTGCCGGAGTTGCTCGAAGAGCTTTCCGCCCGCTACGACATTGCCCTGCTGTCCAATACCAACGCCGTACACTGGGGCCGCGACGATATCGCCGGAATACTGGAGCCTCTGTTCGATGGGATATTCCTATCCTTTCGCACGGGCCTGCTCAAACCGGACCGCGGTTCCTTCGAGCAGATCATGCGGCATTATGAATGCGCCGCCGGCGATATCCTGTTTCTCGATGACAACCCGTTGAATATCGAGGCGGCACAGGCCATCGGTATCAAGGCTTGCGTGACCCGCGGCATGGACGGCATTCTGGCGGCACTAAAAGCCAACCAGGTCTACGAGAGGTAACCACAACGTGTCACGACACATCGGCATCGTTGGCTGTTCAGCCGAAGGCGCTGCCCGGGATATTGCCGCGATCACCCCTGCCCTGGCTGCACATTGCCGAAGTGGTCGCTGAAGAGGCCGAAAGGCGCGGGTTTCGACGCCTGGCACTGAGCGGCACGCGCTGGCTCGTGGACAGCGAGGTCTACCCTGAGAAACTGGCGGCCAGGGGTATCGAATGCGTGCGCCCCGATGATGCAGAAAGGGATGAAGTCAGCCGCATCATCATGGACGAGCTCGTTTACGGAGACTTCAGGCCTTCCGGCATTGCGTATTTCCAGCAGCTGTTCACGAGAATGAAAGCAAGGGGCTGCGAAGCGGCTATTCTCGGCTGCACCGAGATACCGCTGATCATGAACGACGACAACTCGCCTTTGCCTACGCTCGATTCTACGCGCTTGCTGGCCAGGGCAGCGCTGGACAGGGCACTGCTCGACCGTCCACGATAAAAAAGTGACTTGCGCAGTTCGCGT
>JAKEGN010000042.1 GCA_022615525.1 Woeseiaceae bacterium | reverse complement strand
GCAGGACTCGATGCAAAAGACGACCTTGCTCCGCACCGCCATCCTCAATGGCATCGAGGCAGCCAACCTTGCGGTCCTCGAAATGGGCATGGGAGCGGCAACGACCCTGACGGTGGTCACCATCGAAGGATCGCTGCTGCGGACTTACCACATCGGTGATTCGGAAGCGATCGTCGTCGGCCAGCGTGGGGTCATCAAGTCACAAACCATGGCGCATTCGCCGACCGGGTTCGCGGTCGAGGCCGGATTCCTCGATCTCAAGGATGCCCTGCACCACGAAGAACGGCACCTCGTGTCCAATTTTCTTGGCACCAGCGACATGCGGATCGACATGGGTGCGGAGGTTCAGATGCGGCCCCGGGATACAGTCCTGCTGGCGAGCGACGGTTTGACCGACAACCTGCACACGCACGAGATCACGGCGATGATCCGCAAGGGGCCTTTGCCGGAAGTCATGGACTCGCTGATATCGCTCGCCAAGCGCCGCATGACAGTCGAGTCCACGCACCAGCCGAGCAAGCCGGACGATTTGTCGATCATCGTATTTCGCAAGCCGTACAAGGCACGTTTGCCGGCGCGGCCGAAATAAACCGGTCAGTTACCCCGCGGCACCTCGATGGTCACTGTCAGGCCACCGCTGTCACCGTTTCTCGCGACGATACTTCCACCGTTCCTCTCGACGGCGCGCGCGGCGATGGCCAACCCGAGCCCTGTGCCGGGTTGTCCGGGTGCTTGCACCGAACGCCGGGTGCGATAGAACGCCTCGAACAGCAAGGGCAGGTCCGATTCCTCGACGCCCCCGCCCTGATCGCTGATTTCGATTCGCAGCCGGTCACCGTCCACCGCATCGAGACGCAGAGTCACGGCCGCGTCGGGCGGACTGTGGCGCACCGCATTGCGCAGGACGTTTTCGATTGCGCTGTTCATTGCATCGCGAAACCCGTAAACCGGCGTCGCTTGAAGATTCCGTGCGATGACTGACATGCCGTTGCCGCCGCTCGAGCGGCATTCGTAGTTGACGTTTTCCACGACTTCTTCGATCAGCTCGGCCATGTCGTAATGCGCAGCACGTTGCTCGCTGCCTGCACCGAGGCGGCTGTAACTCAGGATCTGGCCGATCAGGTGATCGAGCCGCCCGATTTCCTCATCGAGGCGGGCGAGATCGGCGGAATCGCCGGATTTCTGCCGTTGCAGTTCCAGGGCGACTCGCATGCGTGCAAGCGGCGAGCGCAGTTCGTGCGAGATGTTCCTGGTCAGTTCGGTTTGCTGGCTCGCGGATTGCTGCAGTTTCTCCGCCATGAGATCGAAGTCCCGTGCAAGGCGGCCGAGTTCGTCACGCCGGCTGCCGAGGACAGGCCCGACCCGTTCGTCCAGGTTGCCTTGCGCCAGCGAAACCGTGGCGTCACGAAGCTTGCGCACCGGGCTCGTGATTGCACGTGCCAGGAGGTAGCACACGGCGGCGCTGACGACCAGGGCCAGCACGAGAAGCAGGCTGCGCACCGGCATCCTGTTCCAGAAAAACGGCAACCTCTCGGGGGGCATGACAATGACAGTGAAAATCTCGCCATCCGGCGACACCAACTGGGTCAACGGGCGCGCCCAACGGAGGTTTCGCGGTTCGCGACGTGCTCTTGCGCCGGGTTGCAGATGTCGCTCGTGCCGCTCGACCATTCCGGCAACCATCGCCGGCACACGCCGGCCGAGAATATCCTGTCCATGCCGGTCGAGAATCAGGACCAGGTTCGCAGTGCCCTGCGGCTGGTCCCGCAACCACCGTTTCAGTCCGTCCTTGCCGTCACGATCCAGTGCCTCACTCGCCTCGACCAGTGAGTCTCCCAGCTGAATGTTCTCGAAGCTGGTTCGGGCACGCTCGGCATACATGTAGCCTCCGAGTGCGGCCACTCCGATCGTTATGCCGATGATCAGCCAGAACGACAGGAAGATTCGCAGCAGCAGGCTCTGCACGTGAATTATTCCCGGTTCCCGGGGACGAGTGCGTAACCGATTCCACGCTGGTTGCGGATCGTCGTCTTGCCGCCCCCTGCACGTTCGAGCTTGCGGCGCAGGTTGCTCATGTGGGTATCGATGCTGCGATCGTACGGCAGCAAGCGTCGGCCCAATGCGCGCTCACTGAGTTCCTCTTTGTTGACGACCTGACCCGGCGTCTTCAGCAGGCAACCCAGGATCTCCAGCTCGGTGCCGGTCAAAGCCATCGGCGTGCCCCTCACCGTGGCGCGGCGCGTCCGGTAATCGAGTTCGATGTCGTCCAGCCTGTACTTGCCGGTCGTCTCGGTGGCGCCGCGGGACCGGCGCATGATCGCTTTCAATCGTGCCGCGAGTTCCCGCGGATTGAACGGTTTGGCGAGGTAATCGTCGGCACCGAATTCCAGCCCGATGATCCTGTCGATGTCGTCCCCGCGGGCTGTGAGCATGATGACCGGCAGGTTGCTGGTCTGGCGCAGGGTCCTCAGAACGTCGAGTCCATTCTGGCCGGGCAGCATGATGTCGAGGATCACCATGTCGAAGGTATCGGTCGCCAGCTTGTCGAGCCCTGCCTCACCGCTCGCGGCTGCAACAAGCTCGATCCGCTCGGGCTGGAGAAACTCGCGCAGCATCCCGGCCAGCGACTGATCGTCATCGATCAGCAATACGCGGGTCGTGGTTTCGACGTTGTGCATTTGACAGGTTTCCGGATGAGCGCGGGTCATGGTGCTGGATAGCCTGGCAAGCCGCAACGCCGCGCCTGCGATCCTTGACAATTCTTTGCCAAACCGGAGTTCTTCCTGACGCAGGCTCACATTGCGGCGTCTAAGCTTCGAGCTGCCCGTCGATGGCACATCGACATGAACCCCCCACGAATGGAGATCAAAATGATCAGGCACATCTGGAAATCGTCGCTTGCAGCCGGAGCCTTGCTGGTTGCGGCAGCCACGGCGGTCGCTGGACCCGGTGGACATCACGGTTGGCAAGGTGAATTCGGTGATC
>JAKEGN010000261.1 GCA_022615525.1 Woeseiaceae bacterium | reverse complement strand
GTATCGGTACGCGAACGCGATCCTGCCGTCCAGATCGATGTGCTGCGCTTCAAGCCGGATGACAGCGAACTGCTTGTTCCTTACGTCGTCCGGGACGTGACCGCCACTGAAGGCGAAGATTATTTCACCCCCGGTTCAGGGACGCTCAGTTTCGGGCCAGGCCAGAGAACAGCGCGAATATTCATTCCGCTCGTGCAGGATGCCGTCGTCGAGACGGACGAGGCCTTCATGCTCGAACTTGATCCGCCGGAAAGAACTGACGATGCCAACATCTTCCTGCGAATCGCGGTTATGATCCGCGATGATGATTCTTGATCCAATCCTGACCAGCTCAGGTTCCTTAGAGCGATGAAATGACCGAGAAAGAGCTGCGACGCTATTCGCGCGTCGTTGTCGACGGCGTCGAACACGCACCTGGGCGCGCGATGCTGCGCGCGGTGGGATTCCGCGAAGAGGATTTCGTGCGGCCGCAAGTGGGCATTGCGTCGACGTGGAGCATGGTCACGCCTTGCAATATGCATATCGATGCCCTGGCGCGGCAGGCGGCAGCGGGTACCGACAGCGCCGGCGGAAAAGCAGTGATTTTCAACACGATCACCGTGTCGGACGGGATATCCATGGGTACGCCGGGAATGCGCTATTCATTGGTCTCGCGGGAGGTCATCGCCGATTCCATCGAGGCCGTTGCCGGCGCGCAGGGTTTCGACGGCCTGGTTACGATAGGCGGCTGCGACAAGAACATGCCCGGTTGTGTCATGGCGATGGCAAGACTGAATCGACCGTCCGTGTTCGTGTATGGCGGCACGATCCGGCCGGGCGCGAAACGCCGCGACATCGTGTCCGTATTCGAAGCGGTCGGTGCGCTCGCCGGCGGGCGGATCAGCCAGGCCGAGCTCGATGAGGTTGAGAAAACCGCCATACCCGGGCCGGGAAGCTGTGGCGGAATGTACACAGCAAATACCATGGCATCCGCGATTGAAGCGTTGGGAATGAGCCTTGCCAACAGTTCGGCACTCGAAGCGGAGTCGCAAGGCAAGATCGACGACTGTCAGCGGGCGGGCAGGGCAGTGGTGAATCTCCTCAGGAACAACATAAGGCCATCCGACATCCTTACCCCCGATGCCTTCGAAAATGCCATCACGGTTGTCATCGCGCTTGGCGGCTCGACCAACGCCGTCCTGCACCTCATAGCCATTGCTTACGAGGCCGGCGTCAAGCTCGGTCTCGAGGACTTCAACCGGATCGGGCGGAACGTGCCCGTGCTGGCCGACCTCAAACCCAGCGGGCGCTACCTGATGTCGGAACTGATCGCGATCGGCGGCATACAGCCCCTGATGAAACGTCTGCTCGACCGGGGACTGCTGCACGGTGACTGCATGACGGTGACCGGGAAAACCGTTGCCGAGAATCTTGCGTCTGTAACTGACTATCCTCAAGGGCAGGAGATCATTCGCGATTTCGACGAACCCATCAAGGCGGACAGTCACCTGGTGGTGTTGCACGGCAACCTGGCTCCGGACGGTGCCGTCGCGAAGATCAGCGGCAAGGAGGGCCAGCTCTTCAAGGGCCCAGCCAGAATTTTTCACGCCGAGGAGGACGCACTTCGGGCCATATTGCAGGGCCGGATCCGCGCTGGCGACGTCATCGTCATACGTTACGAGGGCCCGAAAGGGGGACCCGGAATGCGCGAGATGCTGAGTCCGACGGCCGCCATCGTGGGCAAGGGACTTGGGAAAGACGTTGCCCTCATTACTGACGGACGATTCTCCGGTGGCAGTCACGGCTTCGTAGTAGGTCATGTGTCACCGGAAGCCGCTGTCGGCGGGCCGATCGCGCTGCTCGAGGACGGTGATGAGATAACGATAGACGCCGGATCGAGGCAGATCAACGTGCGCTTGTCGCCGGATGAGCTCGCGACACGGCGTCGCGCTTGGGTCAGGCCGCCATCCAGCGTGACCCGGGGCCTGCTTGCCAAATACCGGTCGGAGGTTACATCTGCGTCTCTTGGCGCCGTCACGGTTGCGCGTGACTGGGATACCTGAAGCAAAATGCTCTTGACCTGCAGAGCCCGGTCCGTTTTACTTCCGACGTGAGATTCGATTACACCCGCGTGTTGTGCCGTGGTTGCGGCATCGCAACCCGAAAACGCTTAAAACGAATGGCGCGCCAGAGGTGCGCGGGTGAAATGGGCGGTAGAAACGGCTGACAAAAAAGCCGGCTGCCACCATCCGACCCGCCGGGATTATCCGGGCGGGTTTTTTTTTGTCGAAGCGGGGATACCTGAAGTGGCGGCATCGGTGAGCACTGACGAGTTGGCTGAGGCCGGGTTTGCCGGCTCCGACTCACTCGGCGCGGCACCCGGGATTGCGGGTTCGCCCTGGGTCGTCATGAAGTTCGGCGGCAGCAGCGTAACCTCGGCGACAAACTGGCAGACGATCCACAGGTTGTTGCGGAAACGCTTGCGTGACGGGTTGAGGCCAGTGCTGGTGCAGTCGGCCTTGCAGGGCGTGTCGAACGCCTTGACCCGAATCGCGCAGGATGCGGCCAGGGGCGTACCGTTGAAAGAACTTGCGCAATTGCGTGCGCAACACGCAACGCTCGCAGCTTCGCTCGGTTTGCGCAACGGCGACCTGCTCGACAGCCGATTCGACGAGCTTGAGAGCATCCTGCACAGCATACATGAAGCGGGCAAGGCTACTCCCAGGCTGCAGGCGGCGACCCTCGCCATGGGAGAGCTCATGGCTTCGACAATCGGGGCCGCCTACCTCGTGCAGCAGGGTCTGGATGTGCACTGGATCGATGCCCGCGAGCTGCTGAGCTGTGACCACCGGATGCAGCGTTCGCCGACGCAGCGGTACCTGTCGGCAACCTGCGAATACGATGCGGATCCGGACCTGCAACGCCGGCTGCACGACGCCGCAGACGTCATCCTGACGCAGGGCTTCATCGCACGTGACGAGGCTGGGGATACCATCCTGCTCGGAAGGGAAGGGTCGGACACGTCCGCTGCGTATCTCGCCGCCAAACTCCAGGCGCGACGACTGGAGATCTGGAAGGATGTACCTGGCATGTTTTCCGCCGATCCCAAACTGCTCCCATCGGCGAGGCTCCTCGTCGACCTGCATTATGACGAGGCCAGGGAGCTGGCATCGACGGGCAGCAGCGTGTTGCATCCGCGCTGCCTGTCACCGCTGAGCCGTTATGGCATTCCGCTGTTCATCCGCTGCCTGAATGCACCCGCCATCGATGGAACCGTCGTGTCGGCGGCGCCAAGGGACTCCTTGCCCCAGGTCAAGGGAATATCCGCACGCAAGGGCGTCAACCTGATCTCGATGGACGGCATGGCAATGTGGCACGAGGTCGGATTCCTTGCGGATGTATTCGCCGTGTTTGCGCGCCACGGCGTATCCGTCGACCTTGTCTCGACGTCGGAATCGAACGTCACCGTATCCGTCGATACGATCGACGGGATGTTTCCGCCGCCGGTACGGGATACCCTCGTTTCCGATCTGCAGAAACTATGCCGGGTTCGGTTGATAGCGGATTGTGCCGTCGTCAGTCTCGTGGGCCGCCGTATGCGCAGCAATCTGGCGCGTATGTCGCAGGCGCTCGCTGTATTCGAGGAGGAGAAAATTCACCTGGTCACCCAGGGCGCGAGCGATCTCAATTTCAGTTTTGTCATCGACGAGGATCAGGTACCGAAACTCATCGCAAAATTGCATGCCAGCATGATCAAGGGGTCCCGCGCCGACCAAGTTTTCGGTCCGAGCTGGGAGCAGCTGTTCCTGGAGGAGCCCGGGAAACCGAAACTCTCGAGACCGTGGTGGGAAGTGCGACGTGAGGAATTGTTGCAGATTGCCGAACAGCAACAGAATGCGTATGTTTACGACGGAAACGGCATCGTTGCTGCGGCCCGGAACGTATTGAAACTCGAGTCCGTAAGTCGTGTGTTGTACGCCGTCAAGGCAAACTT
>JAKEGN010000260.1 GCA_022615525.1 Woeseiaceae bacterium | reverse complement strand
TGATCATGGGTTCCAGCAGCGAACTCAGGTTGTCGACCGCGTTGTCCACGTCCTCTTCGTAGAAGTCGGCAACCTTGGCCGACATCGCATCGAGCGAACCCGATTCCTCGCCGACGGCGATCATCTGGATCACCATGTTGGGGAAAAGGTCCGTATTCTCCATCGCCTGCTGCAGGCGCTGGCCGGTCGATACCTCATCTTTCATCTTGAGGACGCCGACCTCGTAGACGATGTTGCCGGTTGCGCCTGCAACCGATTCCAGGGCCTCGACCAGCGGGACACCGGCGCTGAACATGGTCGACAGCGTTCGGGCATACCGCGCGATCGCGGCCTTTTTCATGATCGGCCCGATGATCGGTGCTTTCAGGGTCATGCGATCCAGGAAATGGCGCATCGCCCGCGAGCGCTTCTTGAAGTACAGGAATGCATAAACAGCGCCGCCGAAAATCATGGCAAGAAACCAGCCCTGACTGCGGATGAACAGCGATGCGTTGATGACCATGCGCGTGAAGGCGGGAAGATCGGCGCCGAATCCTTTGAACAGGTCTTCGAATGCAGGAATGACGAAAATCATGAGGATGATCGTTACCACGACAGCGACCACGACCACCGCGGCCGGGTACGTCAGCGCTTTTTTGATCTTCTTCTTGATCGCTTCGGTCTTTTCCTTGTATGTGGCTATCTTGTCCAGCAAGGTTTCTAGCGCGCCGGCCTGCTCCCCCGATTCCACCAGGTTCACGAACAGGTCGTCGAAATACAGCGGATGCTTTGCTAGCGCTTCGGCGAGCGCACTTCCACCCTCGACATCCGCCTTGATGGCGAGGATCAGTTTTTGCATGCTGGCATTCTCGTGGCCGTTGCCTACGATCTCAAAAGCCTGTACCAGCGGAATGCCTGCCGCGAGCATAGTGGCGAGCTGGCGACTGAAAATCGCAATGTCCCCGGGCGTGATCTTGGCCGCACTGCTGAACAGGCCCTTGCTTTGCTTGCGAATGCGACTGGGCACGACACCCTGCCGGCGCAGGTCCGCGCGCACAGCAGCTTCGTTCGCCGCCATGCTCTTGCCCTTGATCTTGTTGCCTTTCCGGTCGGTTCCTTCCCAAACGAAAGGCGTACTGCCTGCTACTGCTGTGTCAGCCATCGTCGTCTCTTCCGTCAAGCATCCTGACTATTCAATTGTAACCCGGTTGATTTCCTCAAGGCTGGTAAGCCCGTCCTTGACTTTGTTCAATCCGGCCCTGCGCAGATCGATAACCCCTTCGGCGATGGCCTGGTCGGAAATCTGCATGGCGTTGCCGCCTTCCATGATGATACGTCCCATCGTCTCGGACACCTCCATGACCTGGAAAATGCCGACCCTGCCCCTGTAACCGGAGTTGCAGGACTTGCATCCTACCGGACCGAAGATCGTCAGACCGTGATCGATGTCGTCCTGCGTGAATCCTTCCTTTTCCAGCGCCTCGTGCGGTACGTCGCGCTGTTCCTTGCAATTGTCACAGAGCTTGCGGGCGAGGCGCTGCGCGATAATCAGGCTGACCGAGGTTGCAATGGCGTACGGTTTTACGCCCATGTCAACGAGCCTGGTCAGCGTTCGAGGCGCGTCATTGGTATGCAGCGTGGACAGCACCAGGTGGCCCGTTTGGGCCGCCTTGATGGCGATCTCGGCGGTTTCGAGGTCCCGGATTTCGCCGACCATGATGACGTCCGGGTCCTGCCGCAGGAATGCTTTCAGCGCCGAAGCGAACGTCAGGCCAACCTTGGGATTGACGTTGACCTGGTTGACGCCAGGCAGGTTGATTTCCGCCGGATCTTCCGCTGTTGAAATATTCCGGTATTCCGTATTCAGGATGTTCAGGCCGGTATACAGCGACACCGTTTTGCCGGAACCCGTCGGACCCGTCACCAGGATCATCCCGTACGGCTTGTCGAGGTGCTTCTGGTAGAGTGCCTTCTGGTGATCCTCATATCCCAGTGCGTCGATGCCGAGCTTCGCGCTCGACGGGTCGAGGATACGCAGCACCACCTTCTCGCCGAACAGCGTCGGGCAGGAGTTGACACGAAAATCTATGGCGCGGTTCTTTGACAGGCGCATCTTGATACGGCCGTCCTGCGGCACGCGCCGTTCCGCGATGTCCATGCGGGACATGACCTTGAGGCGGGCGCAGACCTTGTTCGCCAACGCCACCGGCGGAGTGGCGATTTCCGACAGGACGCCATCGAGACGTGTCCTGACCCGGTACACTTTCTCGTATGGCTCGAAATGTATATCGGAAGCCCCGCGCTTGATGGCATCGAGCAGGACCTTGTTGACGAATCGCACCACGGGCGCGTCTTCGATATCGTCCCGGGCTACGTCATCGTGCTCCTCCTCCCCGGAAGTGACTTCGAGGTTCTCGAGATCGAAATCGTCGTCCTCAAGGCCGGACATCGACGTGTCCGCCGCCTCGAGCGCTTTGGCGATGCGCTCTTCGAGCTTCGCCTGCTCGACCACCACCGGGTCGACCCGCATGCTGGTCTGGAACTTGATGTCGTCTATGGCCTGCAGGTTAGTCGGATCGGATATACCGAGGAAAAGCCTTTGGCCGCGTTTCAGCAGCGGCAGCACCCGGTGCTTGCTAAGCAACTTCTGGTCGACCGAGCGCAGGCACTCCATGTCGACCTCGATGGCATCGAGATCCAGCAGGGGTACGCCGAATTCGTGGGACGCGGCGACAGCTATGGCGCGTGAATCGGCGAGATCATTGGCCACCAGGTAGGCCACCAGCGGGGAGCGGGCCTTTCGGGCGGCCTCCATTGCGTCCTGGATGCCCTGTTCGGAGACAATACCGTCCTGTACCAGCCGTCGCGGCAGGCCGGTAAGCGTCGATTGCGATGCCGTTACCGCCATCAGCTCGGGGACCCTGACTTTCGCACTGTAATCCTCTTTTGATTGGACAGTCTCACTTATCCAAGTGTCCGGATCAACTGGATATTGTGCGGCTTATCACAAAAGTGGAATTTACTTAAGTAAAACGGAATTCTGCTGTTTAGTGGCACTGAACCGGGTGCCCCCTCAACGGCCTAGCGGCAGGCCGAGGGCAGGTATCGGGCATCCATGGTCGGGGCGACGTGCGGATCGCCGCCTGGCAACAGCCCGCCCGCGAGCGCACCCGAATTGCCACAACGCCATGCGACGGCGTTGCCGGAGTTGTACGGGGTCATCGACAGGGTCTGGCCCACGATCGCAGGATGTGCCCTCGGCCCGCCGAAAGTGACATCGATCCGGCCATTGCTGATGCTCATCTGGCTCACGTACGCGCCCGAGCTGTCGGTGGCCAATGGCGACATGCCGGCAGCGGCCCGATCCGCCGGAGCAACGCCATTATTGTTGTACGAGTCGACAATATGGACTTTGGCACTGGCGGCAAGATTCAGGCCCTCAGCAATCTGGGCGCGAACCGTGTAGGTCTGGTACGCCGAAATGGCCAGCGACGCCAGGACGCCGATGATGGCAACGACGATCATCAGCTCGATCAGCGTAAAGCCATGGCTTCGTTTGAGCATGATCCCGTGTCCCCGGTCACTTGGTCGTCTGACGGTCGAAACTTGCCGTCTCAAGTCTCACAGCGTATTGGCATTCACCGAATTTGTCCCGTTATCGTTCGCGGTCTGATTGTGTGATCCAGCGCACATTTCAAACCCGGCTTAAGAAAAGGCCCCGGACATCGAAATGCCGGGGCCCTTTATCCTCATATGCCGGGCGGACAATAGTCGCCCTGCAGAATCAGATTACGGACGGCAAGCTGCCGGCAGCCACTTCGGCGTACCGCCCAGTATATTGCCACCAGCGCAGGTCCAGCTGACGCTGCCGAGGTTAGCCGCGGCGGCTACCGGCGTCATCGTCAATGTAGCACCGGCGATGTTGTTGTTGGTGTCCGGCTGGCTGTACGTGACCGTAATCACACCGTTAGCGCCGACGGCGACCGACGTTACGTACTTGCCGTTGATCGACAAAGCGGCTTCCAGGCCGGCAGTGTTGTTGTC
>JAKEGN010000259.1 GCA_022615525.1 Woeseiaceae bacterium | reverse complement strand
CACGGTTGGTGCTGCGCAAACGCTCACGGTCCGTGCAAAGGATCAAGCCGAACTTCGTCTTTGCGGCGGCCTTTTCGAGAAGGCTGATCGTTGCGGCGCTGACGTCGTCTTCGGTCAGCATGATGATGCGCCGGGTGTCGCCGCGCAGCTGTCGGCCCAGACCCTCGACATTCTCGAAAAAACCCAGGGTCAGGCTCAATTCGCGGGCGAGCTGCCGCAACACCTGGTGCCGAACCAGCACCTGACTGACGATGAACTGCATTTTTGCCCTCGATACCTCGCCGCCTTGAAAACGGCTGTTGCGGTCGTTGCAATCGCACAGGATCGACGGCAACGGCCTCCTGTTTCTTTTATAAGGCGCGGACGGGACCGAAGGTGTGCTCTACGTCGCAATGCGGAGAATATATGTGCCAATATTCCCGTAAGACGTTGAACCGTAGGGTCGATTCCGGTCGTAGCTGGCCGCAGAGCACGGTGAAAAAACGTGTACCCGGGGCGCCCGGAGCCACCGTCCGGACCGGCACCTCCCGGCCGCGTTTTTCTTTCCGTCCCGCCCGCCGGAAATCGTTGAAAAACAGCCGATTGACCCCAAAAAAGAAAGCGATGAAAAGGTAAATTTACGGCAGGCGTTTGTGTTGCCTTGCACCATTCCGGTCACTATAATGCGCGGGCTAAATCAGGGCCCGTCAGCAATTTTTCATCTTGACGCCACGTACCGCCGGCTAGCCGATGGAAGTGGCGTTTTTAATGCCGGAGGCAAGCGCGGAATGGACGGCAAGGCAGGGGAAAGTCCCAGTGCCTCGCCGGTAAACCCGCTACTCGCGATCCTCCTGTTGCAACTGGCTCTCAGCGTGGCGCTTGCCGCGATATTTTGGGGTACGAGCGGGAGCGTTGCAGCCTACTCGGCATTGTTCGGTGGGCTGACCTGCGTCATTCCGAATGCCTTTCTGGCACTGCGACTCACGGTGCCGCGGCGCGACCCCGGGGCCGGCGCCCTGGTGCGTGCCGCTTATATCGGGGAACTGGGAAAGCTTGCGCTGACCGTGCTGATGTTCGGCATTGTCTTTGCGCTGGTGCGGCCGCTGGCAGCAGGTGCGTTGTTTGCCGGCTTCATCGCCGGGCAGCTGGTGATATTTTCGGGACTCCTGATGCGTGACAGCAATCGGGATTCGCAACAGAGATACAAGAATGGCGAGTGAAGGCGGACACGGTCCTCAGACCTCCGGAGAATACATCCAGCACCACCTGCAGAACCTGCAGGTGTGCAGAGCCGAGAATGGCGAGTGGATCTGGAATCACTGCGCTGGCAATCCCATCGCCATCAACGTCGACTCGATCGCGATATCCGTGATCCTCGGTGTTTTATTCGTCTGGCTGTTCAGCCGCGCGGCGAAAAAATCCACCTCTGGCAGTCCCGGCAAGTTCCAGGCTTTTGTCGAAATCGTTGTCGATTTCATCGATTCCAGTGTCAAGGACACGTTCCACGGCAAGAGCCGGCTGATTGCCCCGCTGGCACTCACTATCTTCATGTGGGTGTTCCTCATGAACCTGATGGACCTCATACCGGTGGACTGGTTGCCGATGCTCGGGCAGGCAGCAGGAATACCCTATCTCAAGGTCGTGCCGACCACGGACGTAAACATAACTTTCGGTATGTCGATAGCGGTGTTTTTCCTCGTACTTTTCTATTCGATCAGGAGCAAGGGAATCGGCGGATTCATAGCCGAACTGACGCTGCACCCGATTGCGCCGCCACTGAAAGGCGCCGGTCTTATTGCCGCGCCATTCATCATCGCCTTCAACTTCATTCTTGAGTCGGTTGCGCTGTTGGCGAAACCGCTGTCTTTGTCATTGCGGCTGTTCGGCAACATGTTTGCCGGCGAGCTCATCTTCATACTTATAGCACTGCTGGGACTGTGGCAGTTGCCGCTGCATTTCGGCTGGGCGGTGTTTCACGTGCTGATTGTCACCCTGCAGGCCTTTATTTTCATGATGCTGACGGTCGTGTACCTGACGCTGGCATCGGAAGAGCATTGATTTTTGGACTTGATCCTTAACTGGAGACTGTGATGGAAACTGTAATTGGATTCACCGCGATCGCTGTCGCGCTGCTCATCGGTCTCGGCGCACTCGGCGTCGGTATCGGCATGGGCCTGCTCGGTGGCCGCTTCCTCGAAGGTGCTGCACGGCAGCCGGAACTGGCGCCGATGTTGCAGACCAAGATGTTCCTGGTGGTCGCATTGCTCGACGCGGTTGCCATGATCGGCGTGGGCATCGCGCTGTACTTCGCCTTTGCCAACCCGTTCATCGCGCAGCTGCAAAACGCAACTGGCGGCTAAAAGCAGCGCCGCTGCAGGAGCTCGCATTGCGGGCGACAGCGACCCGAGAAAGAACGGATAGGTATCGTAGGAGCGAGCAGTGCTCGCGACAGCGATGTCAGGAGAAGGAATAAGGTGGACATAAATTTGACACTGATCGGCCAGTCGATCGCGATGATCGTGTTTGTCTGGTTCTGCATGAGATTCATCTGGCCACCGGTTATGAAAGCGATCGAAGAGCGCCAGACGCAGATCGCGGACGGCCTTGCAGCCGCGGAACGCGGGCAGCAGAGCCTCGACAGGGCGAAAGCCGAGTCCGGGCAGCTCGTCGACGAGGCGCGCAAACAGGCAACCAGCATCCTCGACCAGGCCCACGCGCGCGCTAACGAAATTATCGCCGACGGCAAAAAGGCCGGAGCGAAGGAGCGCGAGCGCCAACTCGTCGCGGCCGCAGCCGAGATCGAGCAGGAAGCCAATCGCGTGCGCGAGGAGTTGCGTGGGCAGGTTTCTGCTATAGCGGTGGCAAGCGCGGAGAAAATCCTGATGCGGGAAATCGATGCAAAGACTCACGAGGACATACTGAGCAAGCTCGCCGCACAGCTCTAGGACAGTCATGGCAGACAAGAACACAATCGCGCGACCCTACGCAAAGGCTGCCTTCGAGCTGGCGAAAGACGCCGGTACTCTGGATCAATGGGCGAGCGCGCTGGACGTCGGCCGATCGTTGCTCGCAGACGGATCGGTGGCGAAGTTCCTGTCGACGCCAAAAATGTCGGATGCCGAGCGTCTCGAATTCCTGACCGGCCTGATCGCAGCGGCCGGCGACAAGGCTTCGGTCCTCGGTGGCGGCGATAAAACGGGTACGAATTTCCTCAGGCTGCTGCTGGAGTACGACCGTATTTCGGTG
>JAKEGN010000041.1 GCA_022615525.1 Woeseiaceae bacterium | reverse complement strand
TGGCCTGCAAGCTCGGCGCTGGTGGACCAGACCACCGATACGCGGCCATCGGCCAGCGGCAGCAGCGCGATCGGCCCGTTACGAAGAAACCTCTGCCAGGCCGTGTCGCGATGCGGGAGCTCCGGCCGCACGTGCGTGACGAATGCCGATTGCGCGTATTGCCAGGCATGCAACGGAATCTGTGCAGCGCTGCGAATGAAGGAATTGCTTCCGTCGGCTGCGATCAGCAATTCCGGTCGCAGCGGCGCAGCGGTCCCGGTCGCCAGCAGGAACCGGTCCCCGGTGGCCAGCACCCTGTCGATTTTTGCGCCGAACTGAACCTGCAGGCCGGATGCCGTGAGCCGGCGCAACAGGCGATCCTGGATGAGCACGTTTTCGACGATATGGCCAAGCTCGGGCAACGCGAAATCGGCCGCATCGAAGCGCAGGGTCTCCGGCCCGTCGGCGTTGCCGTCGGCATCCCAGACTCGCATGGCGGTGAAGGGGCAGGCCCGCATCGTGCGGATTTCCTGCCAGACCCCGGCGCGGTCGAGGATTTCCGCGGAGCCCGGCGAGATTGCCGACACGCGCAGGTCGACTTCGTCGGACCCGACGAAGCGCGGCTGCTTGCCGGAGTCAAGGACGGTAAGTCGCAATTTTCCGGCGGAGCGGCCCTCGGTGAGCAGCGCCGCAAGTGTCAGCCCGACCATGCCGGCGCCAACGATTACGATATCGAAGGAGTCTTTCATCGCTGGCCCTTCCGCTGCTCCTTCACCTCAATGGCACGCCGCGCGACAGTCGTGGCAGACGCCCCGCGAGACCCATGGTGTGCCGCGCGAACAACGAGCGCACGCCGGGAATCAGGTCGAAGCCCAGCATGCCGGCGTTGCGCATGAATTTCAGCGGCCAGCGCTGATCACCAAACAAGCGCACAAGTCCGTCGGTGAATTGAACCACTTTGCTGTGGTCGGGGTGGCGCCAGCCGGCATAGGACTCGAGTACTTGCGGCGATCCGGGATCCGAGCCAGGGGCTGCGGCATTGTTCATTGCGTCGAGGAGGCAATCGCAAAGAGCCGCAACATCGCGCAGTCCGAGATTGAATCCTTGTGCCGCAACGGGATGCAAACCATGCGCGGCGTTGCCAACCAGCACACCTCGCCTCGCCGTCAGGCTGTTGGCGCGAGTCAGTGCCAGCGGATAGGCCGCCCGTCGGCCCACTTTCGAGAAGCTGCCCAAGCGAAAGCCGAATGCCTGTTGCAAGGCTTCGGTAAACGACGGGTCACTCAGCTCCATGACGGACCGGGCGCGATCCGTGGGCAGCATCCAGATGAATGCGGCGCGGTTATCGGCAATCGGCAGCAAGGCGATCGGGCCCGTATCGGTGAATCGCTCGAAGGCGCGATTCTCCGGCCGGATCTCGGGCAACAGGTTGCCGGTAATCGCCTGCTGGCCGTAGTCCCTGCTGCTCGCGCCGATACCGAGCATTTCGCGTACCGTGGATCTTGCGCCATCGGCGGCCACCAGCAAACGGCATGCGAGACTGTCGAATTCCCGCCCGTATTCCTGCCCGGCTTCGAGGCGCACCGTCACCGTATCGTCCGACTGACTCACCGCGGTGATTTTCGCAGGGCAATACAGGCGGACGTTCTTCAGCTGCGAAAGAGCATCCTTCAGTACTTCGCCCAGTACGCGGTTGATGACGACGTAGCCGAGCGCCTCGACGCCCTGCTCGGCTGCATCAATATGGGAAAAACCGAAGCGGCCCTTTTCGGACACGTGAATGCTCTGAATGGATGTCGCGCCGGCGACGATATCCGGCCAGAGCCCCATGGCTTCGAACATACGCTGGCTGCTGCGCGACAGTGCCGTCGACCGTTCATCGAAACTGGGCTGTTCGGCTTCGTTGGGTGGTACCGGCTCGATTACCGCAACGCTGAGGCCGAGCGGCCCGAGCGCAACGGCCAGGCTGGTGCCGATCATGCCGCCACCGGCGACGATGATGTCGAAGTCGGGACCTGCGGTAGTTGCCACCGGGACCATCTGGTCTTACCGGGCCATCAGCTTTTCGATCGCGTCCGGTTCCTTGACCAGCGACCCGGTCAGAACATCCGGGCCATTTCCGGTGACGGCCACATCGTCTTCGATGCGAACGCCGATGTTCCTCCAGCGAGCGGGGACCTTGCGGTCATCGCTGATGTAGATGCCGGGCTCGACCGTCATCACCATGCCAGGCTCCAGTTGCCGCCACTCGTCGCCGACCTTGTAGTCCCCGACATCGTGAACGTCCATTCCCAGCCAGTGGCCGGTGCGATGCATGAAAAATTCGCGGTATGCGCCTTCGCGGACCAGGCGCTGCACGGAACCTGTGAGCAGGCCGAGTTTTTTAAGGCCGCGTGTTATGACGTCGACCGCCGCATCATGCGGCTCGTTCCAGTGATTGCCGACGCGCGCCTTGTCAATGGCGGCGAGCTGAGCCTCGAGGACGATCTCGTAAACCGCGAGTTGTTCCGGTGAAAACCTGCCGCTAACCGGCAGGGTCCTCGTGATATCCGACGCGTAATAGTCGAGCTCACAGCCGGCATCGATCAACACGAGGTCGCCCGCACTGAGCTTGCCGCTGTTGCTGATGTAATGCAGGGTGCAGGCATTGGCGCCACCTCCGACAATCGGGCTGTAGGATATCGTGGCATTGTGACGTCGGAACTCGTGCAGGTACTCGGCTTCGA
>JAKEGN010000258.1 GCA_022615525.1 Woeseiaceae bacterium | reverse complement strand
GACTGGTCGTGCCGGGATTCAACGACAATCACGTGCATTTCGAGAATACCGGGCAGTTGCTTTACGGCCTCAATCTCCTCGACGTGTCGACCGAAGACGCTTTCGTCGCAAGGATCCGGGACGTGCACGAGCGTTACGCCCCGGGAACCTGGATCACCGGCGGCGACTGGTCTGCCTATGAGACATGGGCGGAGGGTGCCGTTGCGCAGGCCGGGCGGGAAGTCAACCCGGACGACCTGTACGGCAACCTGTTCCTGCCGAACAAACGCATGATCGATTCCATAACCCGCGACCGGCCGGTGCTGGTGCGTCGCTTCGATCGCAAGGTTTACCTGGCCAACAGTGCGGCTCTCGCGCTCGCCGGGATACGCAAAGGCATTCCCGACCCTGACGGCATCGCAGTCGAAAGGGACCGCTCCGGTGAGCCGACCGGTGCACTCTTCAATCCGGTTTCAGGGGCCGTGGAGTCGACGGTACTGGTTCGCGACAACGTACGCGCCCTGTTCGAGGGCCTGATCCCCGAGCCGTCGCGCGCACAGCGCATACAGGAAACGCTGGCCGCATGGAAAGAAATGCGCGAGGTCGGCATCACCAGCTACTCCGATGTCACCTCGGCGCCGATCCAGGTGGATATCTACCGTGAGCTCCGCGAGGCGGGGCAGATGACGGCGCGCGTTCGTTACCGCCCGCCACTGGATAAATGGCAGTCGATGGCGGACCTCGGCATCCAGATCGGTTTCGGCGATGAGTGGATACGTTTCGGTGCGGTCAAGGCATGGATCGACGGCATCATGGGCAACAGTTCCGCGCGCTTCTACGAACCGTACACGCACAATCCCGGCAGCCGCGGAATCTGGCGTGACATCATGTTTCCCTTCGAGCGCAGCCCGGACAACCCGGAGGAGATGCAAAGTCGGCTCGAACGCCTGGCTTTGCAGGCGGATGCGGCCAATATCCAGCTCAGCGTGCACGCGATCGGCGACGAAGCGAATGGTTACCTGCTGGACATGCTCGAACGCATCGTGGCGAAAAACGGTGACAAGGATCGCCGCTTTCGCCTGGTGCATGCACAGGTCATGACCGACAGGGATATCAGGCGCGCCGGAGAGTTGAAGATCGTTGCGGAAATGCAGCCTTTCCACACCTCGGATGACATGCGCTGGATGGAGGAGCGTATCGGTCACGAGCGCTCACGCGGCGCATACGCTTTTCGCAGGATATGGGATTCGGGCGCCGTACTCAGCTTTGGCTCCGATTCGCCGGGCACGAATGCGTCGCGTTACTACCTGAACCCAATGCTGGGCCTTTATGCTTCCGTTACCCGCAAGACACTCTCCGGGCAGCCCGAGGGCGGCTGGTTTCCCCAGGAAAAGATCACCATCGAGGAAGCCATTCAGGCGTACACCCTGAACACCGCCTACGCGGCCTTCGAAGAAGACATCAAGGGCAGCATCAGCGTCGGCAAACTGGCCGACTTCGTGGTTCTTTCGGACAACCTGCTGACCATGGACGCGGACATGATCAAGGACGTCACGGTGTTGACCACAGTCGTTGGCGGCAATGTCGTACACGAGGCGAAACCCTGAACAGAAATGCCGGCAGCCGGATCACGGCGCCGGCAGCAGGTCGCGTCTGAATGAAACGGTCTATTGCCATTGCAGGCAACATGGGGTCCGGGAAGTCGACACTGGTGGAGTTTCTCTGCCGCACTTACGGCATTGCACCGTTCTACGAGCCCAACGAGAACAATCCCTATCTTCCCGACTTCTACAGCGACATGCAGCGCTGGTCGTTTCATTCCCAGCTGTATTTCCTTAGCAACAAGTTTCGCCTGCATCAGGAACTCGACAAGACTCCTGGCGTCGTGGTGCTGGATCGGACGATCTTCGAGGATGCAGAGATATTTGCAACCGCCCTGCACGAAATGAAACACATGGATGATCGCGACTGGCGCACTTATTGGGGCTTTTACCAGTCGATACTCAATGCGATCCGGCCGCCGGACCTGATGATCTACCTGCGCTGCTCGATGCGAACCCTGCGCAAGCGCATCTCACTGCGTGGCCGGGCGATCGAAAAGGATGTGCCACTTGCCTACCTGAAGCGGCTCGAGCGCCTGTACGAGGGCTGGATCGGTCGATACAACGCCAGTGATGTACTGATCCTGGAAACCGACAGACTGGACTACATACACGATCTGGTACATCGGCTCGATGTCATGCAACGAATCGAGGCTTTGCTGCCGCCGGAATTCGGCAGGCCAGCGTGTGGTTGAGGTGTCCCATCCTGCGGGGATCGCGCCGCAGGGTCAGTTACCGAAGGGCTCGACGAAAGCGGAGGGGACAGGCTGGCCTTCGAACATGGCCGGCGTAAACAGGCTGCTTTCGATGGTCCGGATTATCTCCTGCTGACAGGTGCCGGTCGGCACGATGCCGTAGCCGTGGTGCAGGCTGACATTGCTTGCCACGCCCTCGACACTTACGTGCGCTCGCGCGGTGATGCCGAACTGGGCTCTCGCAGGACATACTTTCATCCACGGTTCCTTTCCGATTACACGCTGTGCCGCGATGAAGTCCTTGCCGTATGCCTCGATGTTTTCCGCATCGCCAGTGTTGGAAAAGACGTGAAAGCTCTTCGCATCGCCCTCCTTGATGAATTCGACACGAAACTGCAGGTATATCTTTTGCTTTTTGCCGTCGATGATTGCCGGCGTCATGCGGGCTTTCTTTGCAGCTTTCTGTATAGCTTCGCCAAAGGGCACCTCACCGTTGTTGCGAATCACACAGAAGGTGTCCTTCATCTTTCCCGACGTCTCGATCTGGCTGGCGCAGAGCATCATGATGGAAAATTCCCCGGCCACATCGGGAAATTGCAGCAGGGCAGGAAAGGATTGTTCCGGCTCTTCAAACTCAAACATTGCCGGTACCCGCTGTGCTGCCGCATCCGATGAAACGAAGGGCATCAACGCAAGCGCAACTACTGCAGCTTGCCAGGTGAATTTGGAATTCGTTGTATGGGCCATGAGTCAGGCAGTTCCTTTCGACGGCGTCGGCTTGCGATTCTATAGCGATAGCCGAATTCGGCAAACCGATCAGCCGCAAACGGGTACGGTTTGACTGCTCATGGTCGTGGCAGTTCCATCGACTTTCATTGCGCCCTGGCCTGACAGCATTGCAACGAAAACGTCACTGGCTGCATCCAAAGCGTACTGATCGAATGAAAACGACAAGTACAGGGAAGTCGACGCCACGTGACAAGCAACCACCGGGTAAGGTTGCCATTGGCATTTGAATATGGAG
>JAKEGN010000257.1 GCA_022615525.1 Woeseiaceae bacterium | reverse complement strand
TTTCTATTTCCTGATGGCGGTCTACGGCTGGTACGCCTGGCATTCGGGCACCGCGCAGTCGTCCGAGCTGCCAGTCCGCACCTGGCCGCTGCGCGTGCACGCTCTTGCCATCGCCTCGATAGCCGCATTGGCCGCGGCCAGCGGATTCCTGTTGCAGCGATACACGGATGCAGCGTTGCCTTACATCGATTCGCTGACGACCTTTGCCGCCGTGTGGACGACTTTCCTGGTCGCGAGGAAGGTCCTCGAGAACTGGTGGTACTGGCTGGTGATCGATGCTGTGTCCGTCGCCATCTACTGGGCCCGCGACCTGCCGCTCACGGCAGTGCTGTTCGTGCTGTACCTGGTCCTGATTCCGGTCGGGCTGTGGAGCTGGTGGCGGTCCTACCTGGGACAGCAACCGGCGCTGGCACAGGCTTGAGCGGGCAGCTGACGGTCCGCGAGGCGATCGACCGGATTCCCGGCTGGGACCGGCACGATGTGCTGGTCGAGGAGCTGCACGGTGGGCTGACCAACCGCACGTTCCGCGCGACGCGCCAGGGAACGGCCTTCGTGCTGCGCCTGGATGCGGCGCATACCGGTACCTTCCTGCTGGATCGCAGGCTCGAAGCGCTCATCAATAGCAATGCGGCGGATGCCGGGCTGGCGCCGCGGGTAATTTTCGCCGATCCTGCCGCAGGCATACTCGTCAGCGAATACCTGCACGGAACGCTATGGTCGCGGCAATCCCTGGACGACCACGGGAATCTCGTCGCCCTCGGCGAGCTGCTGCGCCGCGTGCACGATCTGCCATTGAGTGGCACACGCCTGGACCGTCACGCGGTGGCGCGCCACTATGCGCGCAAGCTCGGTTCAAGCGCCGGGCCGTACGCTTTTGCACGACGCTGTGAGGAGATCATTGCGGGAGTGCCGCCAAGCGGAGACGTCTGCTGCTGTCACAATGACGTGATTGCGCAGAACATCATCGCAGTACCGCAACTCAGGCTGCTCGACTGGGAATACGCCTGCGACAACGATCCGCTGTTCGACCTGGCCTCGCTGATCGGTTTTCACGATCTCGGGAAAGCGCCGGCCGGCGTATTGCTCGATGCTTACTCAGGGGGTGCCGACGGGGAATTACGTGAATATCTCGAAATGCAATTGCGCATTTACGATGCCATACACTGGCTGTGGCTGGCCAACCGGCAATTGCTGAGTCATGACCGCGGTTTGAGCACGCGACTCGAAGAATTGCAGCGCCGCATCGCCTGAGGCGTCGCCTGTCATCGCGTCGCGAGCACTGCTCGCTCCTGCAATGCTTCGATCGGTTCCTGTAGGAGCGAGCACTGCTCGCTACTACAATGCTTCGATCGGCTCCTGTAGGAGCGAGCAGTGCTCGCGACCGATCTACGCTCGATTCACCACTTGTTGCGCAATTCGCGCAACTTGAGGAAAACCTCGCGCGGTTCCGGTGCGTTGCCGAGGTCGGGGAAGGATTCTCTCAGCCGCTCGATGACCGTCGGGCTCTGCAATCGAAAGAAGGTGTTGATCTCGAATTCGGTCGACAGCGTCGTGACCAATGCATCGTCGGGATCCTGGTCGCTGAACATTTCGATGAACTGCGCTGCGGTTTCGTTATCGGGCTCCCGATCCAGCGTGAACCTGAGATTGTTGATCAGGTAATCGTGCCCCGGATAGATGCGCGTGTCTTCCGGCAGCTTCGACAGTTGTTCCGCAAAGGTCTTGTAAAGCTCCTGCGGATGGCCGCCGTTATGGCAATTGCCGGCGCCCGCATTGAACAGCGTGTCGCCGCTGAACAGCGCCGGCCGGTCGGATCGCGACAGGAGGCAGATGTGGCACATGGTGTGGCCGGGCGTGTCCAGGCACTCCAGTTCCACCGTGCGGCCCACCTTCACGATGTCGCCGGCGCCGACGCCGCGATCCATGCCGGGTATGCTCTTGCCGGCATTGCGATGCGCGATCACTTTGGCACCCGTTGCCTTGACCAGCGCCTCGTTGCCGCCGGTGTGATCGCCGTGCTCGTGCGTGTTCAGGATCTGCGTGATCGACCAGTCGTGCGCTTTGGCTCTTTCCAGGCACTTGCCATGGTCCAGCGGATCGACCGCGAGCGCCTCGCCCGATTCAGGGCAGACGATCAGGTAATTGAAATTGCGATAGGCATTCCCTGTCCAGATCTGTTCGACCAGCACAGCGTTCTACCTCCCGTTTGCTCAATCGTCTCCCGAAGCTTCCTCACTGCGATCGTACACGAGCTCGCCGCCGACCCAGGTCTGCAGCACCCGGATATCGTCGATTTCCGCTTCGGGGATTCTGAAGAAATCCCTGTCGATGACGATGAAGTCCGCCCACTTGCCCGGCTCCAGCGTGCCCAGCCGGTCTTCCTGGTGCGCGGCATATGCCGCCGCGTAGGTCCAGGAATGCAACGTCTCGGCCCGCGACAACGCTTCGCTCGCGTACCAGCCGCCTTGCGGCAGGCCCGCCCGGCTCATGCGCGTCACCGAGGCATACAGACCGTGCATCGGGTCCGGCAGCTCGACCGGAAAATCCGAACCGTTGGCGATCACCGCGCCGCTGTCCAGCAGCTTCCGCCAGGCATAAGCACCTTTGATGCGTTCCGGGCCGATCCGGTCCTCGGCCATGTTCATGTCGCTGGTCGCATGCGTCGCCTGCATGGCCGCGATGACGCCGAGTTGCGCAAAGCGCGGGATGTCCTCGAGCCGGATGATCTGCGCATGTTCGATGCGGTTACGCAATGCCGACGGTTTGCCGCCCTGCGCTTTGCTGAAGGCATCGAGCGCCTGCTGGTTGCCGTAATCACCGATCGCATGGATGCCGACCTGGAAGCCCATGCCGTTGGCTTTCTGCACCATGTCGTCGAGCTGCTGCTGGGTCCAGAAGGGCAGGCCGCGGTTTTCCGCATCGTCCGAATACGGTTCGACCATCGCCGCCCCGCGGCTGCCCAACGCGCCGTCGGCGACCAGTTTCACCGACATCACCGCGAGCCGGTCCTTGCTGCCGTAACTCGGGATCGGTTTGCCGACGGCATCGACATTCTCTCCCGCGCCGGCGATCATCGCGTAGATGCGCATGGTCATTTCGTCGTTGTCGGCCATCGACATCAGGGTTTCGATTTCGCCGATACCGATGCCGGCATCGTGGACGCTGGTGAGGCCGAGCGAGGTCAGCTGCGCGAACGCAGCCTGGAACGCCTCACGGTAATCGTCCTTGTCCGGCGACGGAACCTTGGCTTCGACCAGGTCCATGGCCGTGTCGACCAGCACGCCGGTGGCGCGGCCGTTGTCGTCACGATGGATTTTTCCGCCGACCGGATCCGCCGTATCGTCGTCGATGCCTGCGAGTTCGAGCGCCTTGCTGTTGGCCCAGCCCGCGTGGCCGTCGATGCGGTTCAGCCACACCGGGCGATCGGCCACGACCGCATCGATATGTGCAGCGGTAGGGAATTCCTTCACCGGCCACAAAACCTGGTTCCAGCCGCGCCCCGTGATCCAGCCGGAGCCCGGATGCGCTTTGTCGTATGCGGCAATCCTGGCGACAGCTTCCTCGACGCTCGCGACGCCGGTGACGTCGAGGCGTACCTGCAGGAATCCCTGGCTGGACACGTGCGCGTGTGAATCGATCAGCCCCGGCAATACGAAGCGCCCGGCGCCATCGATCATCCGGGCGCCCGGGTAAGCGGGCAGCACCTCATCGCCGCCTGCGGCAAGGATGCGGCCGTCATCACCGAACACGAGCACACTGAACTCACGTACGTCGCCGCTGGCAGTCGACGTATAGCCGTGCACGGAATGCACAGCGGTATCCGCTGCCGCGAATCCACAGCAGGCGATGAACAATAAAGCACAAACTCTTGTTATCAAACGGGTTTTCAAGGCAGTCTCCATAGCCGCAACAGGACGTTTCTCAATTTGATGCAGCCGGGCCGGCGCGCGGTTACGATGCAACGCTTGCTGCCTGCGGCTGTCTTAAACCTGCAATAGTGTAATCGCTGTGGAGAAGAATTGGATGAAAAGGCTCCTGTTTGTTGCATTCCTCGCCAGTTTCCTTGGCGCATTGCTCGCGTCCTGCGGGAGAGACGACGTTACGGCTCCGGAAGTGGATGAACCGTCGTCGAATATTTTCGATATGCCGTATCTCATGCGGGATCTCGATAACGGCCTGCGCGTCATCATCGTCCGGACGGACTACCCGGACATCGTCACCCTGCAGGTCCCGGTGCAGACCGGTTCGCGCAACGAAATCGAGCCCGGCAAGTCGGGCTTCGCACACTTTTTCGAGCACATGATGTTCCGCGGCACGGAGAAATACCCGGCCGATGTCTACGGGGACATTCTGAAAAAGGCGGGCGCCAGCCAGAACGCGTACACCACCGACGATTACACCAACTATCACATTACCTTCACCAAAGACGACCTGGAAAAGATGATCGAGATCGAGGCCGATCGATTCCGCAACCTCGATTATTCGGAAGAGGCGTTTCGCACAGAAGCGCTGGCGGTGAAAGGCGAGTACCTGAAGAACTTCTCGAACCCGACCTCGAAGGCTTACGAAAGGATCCGCGCGCTCGCCTTCAAGGACCACAGTTACAGTCACACGACGATGGGATTCATCGAGGATATCGAGGCGATGCCCGACCAGCTCGAGTACTCGAAGATCTTTTTCGACCGCTGGTACCGTCCGGAAAAATCCGCGCTCATTCTGGTCGGTGATCTCGACCCGGAGGCGACCTTCGAACTGGTGAAGACTTAC
>JAKEGN010000256.1 GCA_022615525.1 Woeseiaceae bacterium | reverse complement strand
TACGGACTGAGCAACGTGACCGACCCGTGCCTCACGTTTTTCGTGCTCGAAGATCCCGTGTGCGAGGAACCGGATGAGTATCTTTTCTGGGATGGCATACACCCCACCCGTGCGGCTCACCGGCAACTTGCGAAAGAAGCGGTAACAGTCGTCAGCGCGGACGACCTGTAGGACAAAGGCAAGACACGATCACGGGCCGCAGGGATTCAGCCCGTGATCGCTTGTACCTCGAGTACCGTCAGATCCTCTGGCTCCAGGGGAATTTCCCCCGGCATGGACAAGTGTTCGTTCTCTGCACAGGGCACGTAAACCAGGCCATCGGGACGGACGACTGGCTCAAACCCGTTTTCGATGAGAAAACGAATCTCGTCGACGGATTCCGGCCCTTCCGAAATCAGGCGCAGCAATTGCATGAACTGGGCGGCAGCACCGTCGAGTTTAACGCCCGAAATGTTCTCGCGCGCCAGCATGGCGGCGTAGCTGAGCCCGGCGTTGATGTTTCCGTCCTCGTCGACCGCCATGCCGGCGGCTTTCAAGGCCTTGTGCCGGCTATTCTCTTGCTTGCGCCGGTACAACAGGAACGCGGCTGCGACTCCGAGAAGGAGCGCAACGATGACGATCAATATTTTCATGGTTTCGATCCGCTGCCAGGAGCGCAAACCTTAGTGAGATGGCAGGGATCCTTCTTGTCCGGCGGGCTCAGAAAGTAGGCAAAAGAAGGCAGCCACAAGATCGTGTCCAGTGACGCGGCGGACAAAAAAAGCAACGTGGGACATGCTTTGAACTTATACTTACGGACAATTGACAAGAGCCCGCAAGACAGCGGGCCCCGGGGGTAGCAATGCGGCTACAGGTATTATTAATCGTCCTGCTTCACATTCCGTCCTGGGCAAGCGCCCAGGTCGCAGCCGAGACAGTGACCGCGGAGACTCTCCCGCCGCCGCAGGACAGCTGGTTTCTGCTGAAGGCCTGGGATGCTGCCTACCTCTTCGACAGCAACAGCGGTGACATGCAGGGTTCGCTGACAGTGAGCTGGTACACGCCGGCGGTCGAGCCGAATCTTCCGCGAAACGAAATCTATGCTGCCGAATCGTTTTACTCACGCGGCGTGCGCGGCGAACGCACAGACGTGCTGACCATCTTCGATCTCGCAAGCCTGTCGGCGAAAGCGGAAGTCGTGCTGCCGCCGAAAACGACGCCATTGTGGTTACGCAATTACATCGCGCTGCTCGGCGACGATCGCCATGTAGTCGTTTTCAACATGACGCCGGCACAATCCGTCAGTGTCGTCGACGTCATCGACCGGGAGTTTGCCGGGGAAATTTCCACACCCGGTTGCGCATTGATCCTGCCGGTCGGCGACCGTTCGTTTGTCATGGTCTGTGGCGACGGCACGGTGCAGTTGGTCCGGCTCGACGAGGATGGCAAGGAAGCGCAACGGAGTCGCAGCAAAGTATTTTTCTCAGTGGAAGACGACCCGGTCTTCGATCAGTTTGCGCGCACCGACTCCGGCTGGATCCTTGCATCTCACGAAGGACTCGTCATACACCTGAGCGTGTCCGGCGATGACATCAAACTGGATACTCCGTGGTCGATGCTGACTGATGAAGACGTTGCCGAGAGCTGGCGTCCCGGCGGCCGGCAGACCCTGGGATTTCACCGGAACGCGCGGGTGCTGTACGTACTCATGCACAAGGGGGGTGTCGATACCCACTACCAGGCCGGTGAGGAAGCCTGGCTGTTCGATATCGACAGGAGGAAACGCATCGGCCGGATGAAACTCAAAGTTACCGCCGACGCCATACAGGCAACCCAGGAGGCGTCACCCAAGCTGCTGACCATCAACAGCGAGGGGAATATAGACGTCTACGACGCGCAATTGTTACGGCATCTGCGTACGATCGTCGAGCCCTCGTCGCAACCGCTCTATTTGCAGACCTTGGGCCGGCATGATTGATCCGCTGATTCCGCGCATCCTTGCCGTAGGTTTCGGCCTTTTGTGGCTCGGCGCCGCGTGGCACAAATTTGCGGCGCGCGAGTTGTTTCGCGGTGTGCTCGCGGACTACCGGCTGCTGCCTGCCGGGTCGCTGGTCTTTGTCAGCTGGCTGCTGCCGACGGTCGAGGCGGCACTGGCCGCCGCGTGGCTTTTGGCTCTGTGGCCGGTTGTCACCGTGTCAGCAACCGCAATGGTCCTGGGCGCCTATGCCACGGCCATCGCGATCAACCTGTCGCGTGGCCGAAGGCACATTGCCTGTGGTTGCGGTTTTTCGCCGGACACCGGCGAGCAGTCGTTGTCGTGGACGCTCGTGCTGCGCAACCTGCTGCTCGTGCTGGCGGCTGCGACGACCTTGCTGCCGCAAACTCTGCGTCCGCTGTCAATCGCCGATCACGTCGTCCTTGTTCTCGCCTTGCTGGTCGCCATGCTCTTGAACACGGCGGTCATGCAATTGTTGCGCAACCGCGGCGCATTCCGGGCATGGAGCAAAGCGCATGAATGAAACGCTGCTGGTGTCCAACATCATGCTCTGGTTCGTGGTCATTGCGTTGGTCGTTGTCGTCATAGCCCTTGCCCGGCAGGTCGGTCTGTTGCACGAGCGCGTCAGCCCTGCCGGGGCATTGCTGCCGACCAATGGACCGAAGGTTGGCGATATGACGGCAGCCATGGACCTGCGCGGACT
>JAKEGN010000255.1 GCA_022615525.1 Woeseiaceae bacterium | reverse complement strand
GGCCGCGGCCTCGTGGCGCTGCTCGGAAGGTCGCGGGGCGGCGTCGGAATTGCCTGGCGTTATGGGCTTGCCAACGTGGCACGCCGAGGCCGCGACAGCGCCGTGCAGGTAGTGGCCTTCGGCCTCGGCCTTACCGTGCTGTTACTGCTCACCTTCGTCAGAACCGACCTGCTGGAAGGCTGGCGGCAGACGCTGGACGAGGACGCGCCGAATCATTTCCTGATCAACATCCAGCCGCACGAGCGCGAATCCCTGGCCGGCATCATCCGCGCCGACGGCCTGGAAGTGCCGCAGTTCGTGCCGCTCATCCGCGGGCGCATGACGACCATCAACGGCGAAGACGTGAAGACGCGCAAATACCCGGTCGAGGACGGCGAATGGATGGCCAATCGGGAGGCCAACCTGACCTGGCTCGAGCAATTGAGCTCGAGCAACGAAATCGTCGCCGGGGAATGGTGGCCGGAAGATTACGATGGCGAACCGCTTGTATCCGTCGAAGAGGACGCGGCGATGGAACTCGGTGTGGGTCTCGGCGATCGCCTGGTGTTCCTCATCGCAGGGCAGGAAATCGGTTTGACCATATCGAGCATACGCAGGGTCAACTGGGACTCGTTCCAGCCGAATTTCTTCATGGTGATTTCGCCCGGCGCGCTGGATAACTTTCCATCGACCTATGTTGCCAGCATGCGCATCGACGCGTCGCGGGACGACCTGCTGATCCGCCTGGTGCGCGCGCACCCGACCGTCTCGGTGATCGATCTCGATGCCATATTGCGGCAGGTCAAGGGGATCATCGACAAGGCCAGCCTTGCCGTGCAGGCCGTGTTCGTATTCACGCTTGCGGCCGGCATCGCGGTGTTGTTCGCGGCGGTGCAGTCGACCATCGACGAACGCCGTTTCGAGAGCGCGATACTGCGCGCACTCGGTGTGCGCCGGCGCACGGTCCTGTCCGGGGTACTGACGGAGTTTGCAGCGCTCGGCTTCGCATCCGGTCTGCTCGCTGCCGCGGGGGCTTCAATACTTGCTTCGGTCATCGCCGTGCAGCTCTTCGAACTGGAATACGCATTCAACCCGATGCTCTGGGTTGCGGGGCTTGCAGGTGGCGTGCTGCTGGTCTGCCTGAGTGGTTTCATCGCGGCGCGCGGCGCGATCAATGCGCCGCCGACCGATGTGCTGCGGGCGGCCTGAGTCGTAACGGGGCAGGCACCGGTCCGTGTCCACGGCAACAGACAAGGCGTTCTTTCATCGCGACGGCGACTGGATCGTCGCCAACGACGCCTGCCGAGGACCATGGTCCGCGGATGCCTGTCACGCGGGTCCGGTCACCGGCACCATGGCGCGTGCCGTGGAACGGGCCGTTGCCGGCAAACAGCTGGTGCGCCTTACTCTGAGTTTCCAACGCCCGATACCGATGGGCGGATTCCGCATCAGCGCGAAACTCGAGCGGGACGGGCGTGCCGCGACGAGCGCCTCGGCAGAGCTGCACGACCGGAGCGGGCGGATCTGTGCCGTCGCCTCCAGCCTGCACCTGACCTCGTATGCGCCCACGCCGTTCCCGACACCGTCCATCGCGCATCCTGTGTTTGCAGAAGCAAAAAAAGGCCGGTTCCCTGTGGAGAAGCCGTTGCATGACCTGCCTTTTTTCGGCGCCGGCATCGAGGTCGCCTACCCGCCGGGCGAGAGCGGGGACCCGGGACCCACCACCGTATGGATGCGGACCTTGCCGCTGTTCGACGACGAGGATCCGTCGCCCTTCCAGACGCTATGCCCGATAGCCGATTGCGGCAACGGCATCTCGCGCAACGCCGAATTTGCCGTTGCCAGTTTCGTCAATGCGGACCTGACTGTCCTGGCTTACCGGCTGCCGGAGTCGAAATGGATTGCGTCGAGCGCCATATCGTTCTGGGAGCCGAACGGCATCGGCATGTCGCAGGCGACGCTCTTCGATACCCGTGGTGCCCTCGGCGTGGCGCTGCAGACGCTGATTATCCGGCCCACGTCCTGAGCGCCTGCGCTCCGGGGCGGCGCATTACACCACCCGGTTACGCTTTTCCCCGCGCTGAAAGGCGTGGATATTGGCGGCCAGTTCGTTGATGGCGTTCTGCCGCGCTTCGACCGTTGCCCAGGCGATATGCGGGGTCACGAGCAGGTTCGGCGCCGCGTAATCGATCAGCGGATCGCCATCGGCCGGCGGCTCCTTCGGCAATACATCGATCGCAGCGGCCGCGATCTGCTTGCGCTTCAGTGCCTCGACCAGTGCCGCGGAGTCGATGAGACCGCCACGCGCGGTGTTGATGAGAATCGCGTTCGGTTTCATGCGGCGGAATTCTTCGGCGCCGAAAAGGCCGCGCGTCTCTTCGTTCAGCGGGCAGTGCAGCGAAATCACGTCTGCTTGCCGAAGCAGGTCGGTGAATTCCGTCCGGCCATCGCTGGCTGCATCCGGCGCACCGCGACGCCGTGCGATCAGTACACGCATGCCAAAATGCTTCGCTGTCTCCGCCACGGCGCGGCCCAGCACGCCGTAGCCGACGATGCCCATGGTCATCGCGGAAAGCTGGCGGATGGGGTGGCCCAGCATGCAGAAATCCGCTGAACGCTGCCATTCGCCCTTGCGTACATCGCGGTCAAAAGCGCCGATGCTGTGCGCGAAATTGAGCAGCACCGCAAAGACATGTTCTACCACCGATTGCGTGCAATACGCGCGGATGTTGCACACTGCAATGTTGCGCGCCGCAGCAGCCTGCAGGTCGATGTTGTCGGTACCGGTAGCGGTCAGGCCGATGAACTTCAGATCGGGTGTGGCGTCGATCAGCTCGCGGTCGATGCGCACCTTGTTGGTCAGTACAAAGGCGGCGCCGCGGATACGCTCGCGGCGTTCGTCGGCAGCCGTGGCATCGAAGAACTCGATACCGGGCAGCGCGTCGGAAAGCGGGGACCGGTCCAGTTCGGCTGCACCCATGGTCGCAAAATCGAGAAACACGGCGTTCATTTGAATGACAGGTTATTCTTTGCAAACTGGTTTATGCAAGGCGGCCTCCGCGTGAGAAAAAAGTATCCGTTCATACCACTGCCGAACTACCGCGAATACCCGGTCGAGGAGATGCGCGAGAGGCTGGCCGAGTTCTATGCCGATGTCAGCCGACGGCGCACCGTGCGCGACTTTTCAGCAAGAGACGTACCGCGCGACATCATCGAAACCGCATTGCGCGCGGCGGGTACGGCACCGAGCGGCGCGAACCTGCAACCCTGGCATTTTGTGGTCGTCAGCGGGGCGGAAACCAAGAGGCGTATACGGGAAGCGGCGGAGGTGGAAGAAAGGGAGTTCTATGAACACCGCGCTTCGCCAGAATGGCTGGAGGCGCTCGAGCCGCTGGGCACCGATGCGGAAAAGCCCTTTCTCGAGAAGGCCCCCTACCTCATCGCGGTATTCCTGAAGAAATACTCGACCATGCCGGATGGCCGGAAGGTGAAGCACTACTATCCGGCCGAATCCACCGGCCTCGCGACCGGTATCCTGATAACTGCATTGCACCGGGCCGGTCTGGTATGCCTTACGCACACGCCGAGCCCCATGAAGTTCCTCAACGAGATTCTGGACCGGCCGCCGACCGAGCGCCCGTTCCTGCTGCTGGTGACCGGCTACCCCGAACGTGACGCCACAGTCCCCGACATAAAGAGAAAATCGCTGGAGCAGTTCGTAAGCTTCGTCAGCGACTAAAAACACCCTGCCGGTTGTGGGCTTGCGCTGTAGGAGCGAGCAGTGCTCGCGACAACGATGACAAATGCACCCACCGCAATTCCTGCTGTATTCGAACAAATTGTCGCGTTGACCAGCCTGGACGTCGAGCTCGCCGCACTCTACGGCGTCACCACCAAACGCCTGAACGAGCAGGTGAAGCGCAATGCCGCGCGGTTCCCGGAAGACTTTCTGTTCCGCCTCAACCGTACCGAAGTAGAGGCGCTGAACCGGTCGCAAACTGCGACCGGTTCGCAGAAACACCGCGATCCGCGCTTCCCGCCGTTCGGATTCACCGAACACGGTGCCATTATGGCCGCCACCGTCCTTAACAGTCCCCGCGCCGTCGAGATGAGCCTGTACGTCGTGCGCGCGTTCGTTCGACTGCGAGAGTGGATCAGCTCAAACAAGGAACTGGCTCGCCGACTCGATCAGTTGGAGGCGCGCCTGGAGAAGAAGCTCGTTTCCCACGATGAGGCCATCGTTGCCATTCTCTCAGCGATCCGCGAGCTCATGAACCCACCGACGCCGAAGCGCCGCGGGATCGGCTTTACTGCAGATCATGGTCCACGCGATCCCTGATCCCGCGCTGTACGCCGGCGACAGCGATCAGCCGGTGTTTTGCAACCCCTGTGCAATACCGTTGACGCTCGCCTGCAGCGCCTCGAACAGCTCGGCGTCCTCGTAGTTCGACTTGCGCCAGCGCGCCAGCAGGTCGATCTGCAACAGGCTCATCGGGTCGACGTAGGGGTTTCGCAGCATGATCGCGCGCTGCAACGTGACATCGGTTTCGAGCAGCGCCTCGTGATCGGAGTACTCGAGCACGAGGTCGCAGGTCAGTTCGAATTCCTCGGCCAGGATGGGCCAGAACTTTTCGTGCAGCGGACCCGCGAGCTGGGAATACAGGCGGGCGATTTCCATGTCGGCCTTGGCCAGCACCGCTTCGGAATCCGCGGTGATCGAGCGCATGAAGTACCACTCGCGTGACATCTCGCGCAGCACGCTCTCGTCGTATTGCCCCAACGCGGCTTTCAGGCCCGTGCCCAGACCGAACCAGCCGGGCAACATCGCGCGGCACTGTGTCCAGGCGAATACCCAGGGAATGGCGCGCAGATCCTTGATGCCCTGGCCAGCGCCTCGCGCGGCCGGACGGGAGCCGATACGCATGCGTTCGATCAGGTCGACTGGCGTCGCAAGCCTGAAGTAGTCGTAGAAACCAGGCGCCCGGTACACCAGTTCCTGGTAGCGCTTGCGGCTGGCATCGGCGATGACCTGCATGATGTCGTGCCACGCCGGTTCGTCCGAGCCGCGGTGCTGCGGCATGGCGGTAGCGAGCGCAACCGATCCGACGGCCTGTTCAAGCGTACGCAATGCGATGCCGCGCAACCCGTACTTCTCGTTGATGATTTCGCCCTGTTCCGTGACCCGGAGCCGTCCGTTGACCGTCCCCGGTGGCGCGCCCATGACAGCCGCGTGGGTCTTGCCGCCGCCGCGGCTGATGGTTCCGCCGCGGCCGTGAAACAGGTTCAGCTCCACGTTGTGCCGTGCCATGGTCGCCGCAAGTTCGATCTGCGCGTTCTGCAGCGCCCAGCGCGCCGACACCAGCCCGGAATCCTTGTTGCTGTCCGAATAGCCGATCATCACGGTCTGCTTGTCGCCGCGCAGCCAGAGATGATGCCGGTAGAGCTTGTTCGACAGCAGTGATTCCAGGATCGCGGGTCCGTTCTTCAGGTCATCGACGGTCTCCAGCAACGGGGCGATGTCGAGCGGTACCTCGTCGCGCCTGTTGTGCAGTTCGCTCCACTGTGCGAGCAGCAGTATCGACAGGATGTCATCGGCACCCTGCGTCATGCTGACGATGAACGGCCCGATCGCAGCCTCGCCGTACTTGCGGCGGCAGAACGCAATCGCCTGGAAGGCACCGAGGGTTTTGCGTACAGCTATGCTGTTCTGCCCGTTCGGCGAAAAGCGCGACTCTATCGCTTCGACGATGCGTGTGGCCCGATCTTCCGGCGTCCACTCGAGCCAGTCGTCGATGCCGAGGCACTCGCCGATGACTTCGCGGTGCACCATCGCATCCTGGCGCACATCGAGAGTCACGAGGTGAAAGCCGAACGTGCTTACGCGGCGTAACAACCGGCGCACGGCGAACAACCCCGCATGCGCGCCCTTGTTGTTGTCCAGGCTCCTTGCAATCAGCTCGATGTCCGCTTCGAACTGTTCCGCGGTTTCGTAGGGATAGGCGCCGTCGTCGTAGGTCACCTGCAGGCGTTCCTGTATGAGACGCAGGAGGACCCGGTAAGACATGTCCCTGTGCCTTGCGGGCACGGAGTGATACGCGTTGCGGAATATGCGTTGGTACTCTTCGATACGCTGCAGCACGGCATCGTCGATGCCGACGCGCCCCGTCGACTGGCTCAGCTTGGTCGCCAGCCGCGCGCACTCGCGATAATACAGATCGAGTACGAGCGAGCGCTGGCGGGCGAGCGTCTCGCGTATGGTCTTGGCGTTGACGTTGGGGTTGCCGTCCATGTCGCCGCCCACCCAGGACGCGAACCGCACCAGCGGCGGGATTTTCAACTCCCTTGCCTCGTTGCCGTAGATCCTGATCGCCGCGTTCTCCAGGTCCTCGTAGAACGGCGGCATGGCCCGGTACAGTACGTCGGTCACGAAGAACAGCACGTGTTCGAGCTCGTCGGCAACGGTCATCTGTTCCGTCGGGTGTTCGGCGGTCTGCCAGCCGGTGGTCACTTCGAGTTTTATGTTCTCGAGGCAGACATTGCGTTCCTGCGCAGACATCGTCGGGTTCAGCATGTCGATCAAACGCCTGACGATGTGTTGTTCCTTCCTGAGGATCGTGCGGCGCGTCGGTTCGGTCGGATGCGCCGTGAATACCGGTTCGATGCTGATGGAGGAAAGCAGCTGCTGCAGCGCCGGCACGGTGAGGCCTGCCGCTTTGAGTTTGACCAGCGTTTCCTCGAGTCCGCCCGGCTGAAAATTGCCCTCGCTTTGCAAATACTCGAGCCGGCGGCGGATCCGATGCACTTTCTCCGCCGTATTCACCATCTGGAAGTACGTGGAGAAGGCGCGTATGACTTCAATGGCGAGATCGAGTCGCAGGTCCTTAACCAGCCCGGCGAGATCCTCGCCCGGTTTCTCGTTGCCCTCGCGGCGGCGAATCGCCCGCTGCCTTGCGGTCTCGACAAATTCGTACAACGCGTTGCCGCCCTGTTCCTTCAGCAGTGCACCGACCATGCTGCCGAGAACGCGCACATCCTGGCGCAAGGGCTGGTCCTTGTCCTCGAAGGTGATGTCCTGCCTGCGCAGTATCTTGTGCACGGTATCGTTCGCTGCGGCTTCGTCAGTCGCGGAAATTGTCGTACTGCAGCGGCAGTTCGACCTCGGCTTCCTTGAGGAGGCGAATGACAGCCTGCAGGTCATCGCGCTTCTTGCCGCTGACGCGCAGTTTCTCGCCCTGGATGGCTGCCTGTACCTTGATCTTGCTGGCCTTGATCTTCTTCACCAGTTCCCGGGCCAGCGGCGTATCGATTCCCTTCCTCAGCGTGACTTGCTGCCGCGCCTCGTTGCCGCTGATCTGCGGCGGATCGACTTTCATGCAGGCCACATCGATGCCGCGTTTCGCAAGCCTCTGTCGCAGGATATCGAGCATCTGTTGCAGCTGAAACTCGGTCTGTGACTTGAGGTTGATGATCTGCCCGTCCAGCTCGTACTCCGATCCGGTGCCCTTGAAATCGAACCGGGTACCGACTTCGCGGTTCGCCTGGTCTACCGCATTGCTTGCTTCGTGAGCATCGAACTCGCTCACAACGTCAAATGATGGCATTGACACAGTCCTCGCTATTGCCGGTTGCCCGCCCTGTGTGACGGCGTGTGGGGCACGGGACAATAGCAAAATCTCCGCAAGCTGCCCAGAAAATGACCGGGTCATGCCGGCGCCGGAAACGCACAATCGGGGCTGGTCCATGGAAGGATACCGATGCTCGATTGTATCGAAAGTCGCAGCGGCAACGCCCTGCCGACAACGGGTCGGCCGGAGCCGGCCACCCTGGATGCCTGCCTACGGCTCCTGCGGCAGCACCGCGTGCTGCCACGATTGATCCGTGCGCGCTCCGGGTACAGTGCCGGAGGCCTGGCGCTGCGTGTCTCGCTGCGCGGTTACCTGGATTCGCCTGATTGTGCGCGCGAGTTCAATGATCGAATACGCTACGTGCTGGAATGCAATGTTCCGCTGACGATTGCACTGACAGATGCCGGTCATGACGGTGTAGCGGCGGATGCGACCGCCGCGCTGGAGGCATTCTGCAACACATTGCGGGAAGCGCTGCGGTCATCGGGAGCCGACCGGAATCTCATCGGCACGAGCATACGTTCGCATGTCATGCCGCTGCAGGCTTATCTCGTCATCACCTCGTTGCTCGGCAAAGGGCCTCGTTACGTGGTACTCGATTGCCTGCAGATGCAGCATCATGCAGACCTGCGCGTGCAGGCGATGTCGGATGCGAACTGGCTCGAACTGTGGCACCGGCGGCAATCTGCCTGCACGGTCCAGGCGGTGTACGGCGAGTGCGTGCGCAGCCACTGCTCGCTGCTCGCCGACGAGAAAACCGCATCGGTACTGCCCGCGCTAGCCATGCCGGTGCCGGTAGAATCCGCATGGTTTCCCGTCGAACTGTTCCTGCCGGATTTCGCCGATGCCCGCGGGCACCTGAACATGCCCGCAGTGCGCAAAACGCTGCGCGCCTGCCTCGAAGTGAACGAACGACTAACACCGCAGTTGTACTGGGCCTCCGAAACACAAGACCTGGACTCGAGATCCAACAACCGGATTGCAGTACTGCTCACGGGTATCGGAGACCTGGTTGCTGCACGGGGCATGCAGGCGGCGGAAATTCACAGCCTGCGCTGGGCCGACAGCATCGTTCGGGCCGTGCAGGGCGAGCTGCTGCACGTCTCCAGGGAGATGGTGCGCAACGACGACATACTTCCATCGTTGCTGCAAAGCGATCCTTCGAACGCGTGGCACAACAGCGAGCAGCAACACAAATGGAGCATCCGCTGGCGCCAGACCTTGCAGGTGGAAGCGGTAAGGCATCGCAACCTGCTGGTGCTTTCTCCTTACTCTGTATTGCCGCGGGACGGCAGATGCAGCCCTGATTTCACCGATCTGCTGCCCGTGCTCGGCCATGCAGATGCCGTCAGCTTTTGTAAAACGCCGACGTTTGCCAACTGGAACGTCAACGATTTCAGCCGCTTTCACCGCCGCGCCTGGGCCGTCATCAAGCACGGAAACCCGCGGGAGCACATTGCGGCACAGGTCTGACTTGCGATACCGTTCGGGGTCATGCCCATCGCGGGTACCTGGCGATACACGCAGAATGTCGCCAGTTCCTGGTGCGCCAAAGAGGTTGACGGATTGCCGGCGATTACACCCGACGCACATGGAATTGCGGTGCTGCTGCTCACTGCGGTCGCGTTGTATCTGTTCACGCGCGACAGTCTGCCGCTCGAAACGTCGAGCCTTGCGGTCCTGATCGTACTGGTTGCGGGTTTCCAGTTTTTTCCTTACGAAGGTGGCAAAGTCTCTCTGCGGCCTGTCGATTTTTTTGCGGGCCTCGGCAATGAAGCGCTGGTCACGATCTGCGCGCTCATGATGGTGGGAAAGGCGCTCGAGACGACGGGCGCATTGCAGCCGCTTGCGACCGTGGTCGGTCGTGCGTGGTCCGCAAGGCCGGTACTTGCATTGCTGGTTACGCTGTTCGCCGCCACCGCGCTCAGCGCTTTTCTGAACAATACGCCCATCGTGGTGCTGTTGATGCCGATCCTCGTCGGCGTATCGCTGCGAGTGAAGTTCCCGGTATCCGAAGTCATGTTGCCGATGGGTTTCGCGACCATCATCGGTGGCATGACGACGACCATCGGCACTTCGACCAACCTGCTCGCCGTCGGCATCGCGCAGGACATGGGAGTCAAGTCGTTCGATATGTTCGAGTTCGTGTTGCCTGCTGCGATCGTCGGTGGTGCTGGCATCCTGTTCCTGTGGCTGGTCGCTCCCCGGCTGCTGCCGGACAGGATCCCGCCGATGGCGGATACGACCCCGCGCATCTTCAATGGCCAGCTTTCCATCCAGGAAGGGGGGTTCGCGAACGGGCAGTCGCTGTCCAAAGTATTGGCGAAGACCAACGGCCAGATGCGGGTGGACCGGATTCTTCGCGGCGACTCGCTGTTCCTGGCCAAACTGCCGTCGCTGAAACTGCAGCCGGGAGACCGCCTGTTCGTCAAGGACTCCCCGGAGAATCTCAAGTACTACGAGAAACTGCTGGGCGCGACACTCTACAACACCTCGGACAACGAACATCCGATCGACGAGAACACGCCGTTGACGGCCGAAGGACAGCAGCTAGCGGAGGTCGTTGTGACACGGGGATCGCCGCTGCATCTGCGGAGCCTTGCTGCTGCAAGGTTCAGTGCCAATTACGGGCTCATGCCGCTCGCCATCCACCGGGCACGCACGCCGAGCTCGCAGGTGACGGGCGACCTGAACAACATCAGGCTGCGCGCCGGTGACGTGCTGCTGGTGCAGGGTAGCAAGGACAGCATCGACCTGCTGAAGGCCAGCGGCACCATGCTGGTGCTCGACGGCACGATGGATCTGCCGCACACGCACCGTGCGAGTCGTGCACTGACGGTGATGGGACTGGTGGTC
>JAKEGN010000254.1 GCA_022615525.1 Woeseiaceae bacterium | reverse complement strand
CTGTGACGGGAATCAAGCGGACCGCAGGGAGCCATCCCGTCACAGGCCTCCCCCTGGTTGCCGTGCCCTGCTCAGTCGCTAAATAAACCCGGCACCTTTTTCAGCCGAACGAGTTTTCGAGATCGCCTATGAGATCGGCCAGGTCCTCGATGCCGACCGACAGGCGGATGAGCTGGTCGCTGATGCCGAGAGCCTTGCGTTTGGCCGCGGGAACCGACGCATGCGTCATGATAGCCGGGTGATCGACCAGGCTCTCCACGCCACCGAGGCTCTCCGCCAGCGCAAAAATCCGGCAACGCTCGAGGAAGGCCCGCGATTCCTTCAGTCCGCCCTTGATGAAAAAGGTAACGATGCCGCCGAAACCGCTCATCTGCGATTTCGCCAGGGCATGTTGCGGATGGGACTCGAGCCCCGGGTAGATTACCCGCTCGACCTGAGGATTTTTCTCCAGCCAGCGCGCAATCGCGAGCGCGTTCCTGCAGTGGCGCTCCATGCGTACGTCCAGTGTCTTCAGCCCGCGCAGCGCGAGGAAACTGTCGAACGGACCCGGTACGGATCCAACCGCGTTCTGCAGGAACGCCAGGCGCTCGGCCAGGTCCTCGTCGCTGGTCACCGCGATTCCGCCCACCATGTCGGAATGACCATTCAGGAACTTGGTGACGGAATGCATCACGATGTGGCAGCCAAGTTCCAGCGGCCGCTGCAGGTACGGGGTCGCAAAGGTATTGTCGGTCACCAGGATGATGCCGTGTCGTTTGGCTATGTCGGCCACGGCACGCAGGTCGACGATCTTCAGCAGAGGATTGCTCGGCGTTTCGACCCAGATGAGCCGGGTATTGCTCTTCACGGCCTTCTGCACAGCCTTGATATCCGTCATATCGACGAAGCTGAAATCGAGGCCGGCGCTACGTCGCCGCACCTTTTCGAAAAGGCGCGTGCTGCCGCCGTAAATATCGTCGAGGGCGATGACGTGGCTGCCGCTGTCGATGAGTTCAAGGATCGTGGCGGTCGCTGCCAGTCCGGAACTGAATGCGAAGCCGTAACGGCCGGACTCCAGATCGGCCACGCAACGCTCCAGCGCCTGGCGCGTCGGGTTCTGCGTGCGCGAGTATTCGTAACCCTTGTGCACACCCGGACTCGATTGCACGTAAGTCGAAGTCGCGAATATCGGCGTCATGATCGCGCCGGTTTGCGGTTCCGGCTCCTGTCCCGCGTGTATGGCCCGCGTAGCGAATGCCTGCTTGTTGTCGGATTTGCTCATGGCACCTTCTTCAGACCTGTTTGCGCAAATGGTTCAATACGTCGGAACGCGTGATCAGCCCCATGAACTGATCGCCGTCCATGACCGCGGCATAGGGCTGTACGTGCAACATCGCCACCAGGTTATTGATACTCGTGTTCTTGTCGAGTTTGATGAACGCCGTCTGCATCGCCGCCTCAACCGGGGCCAGCAGCAATTCCGGCTTGCCGAAGACGAAGCGGATGATGTCGTCCTCCGTGAGGATGCCGACCAGCCGGCCTTCGTGCATGACCGGCAACTGCGAAAACCCGGCATTTCGCAAACGGTTGTGCGCGGTGGTGACAATATCGGTCGGCCCGACGGTAATGGTCGCACGCTGCCCGTGCGGGCGCCCGATCAGATCGCGCAGATCACCAAAGGACTCCCGCTTTATGAAGCCCTGGTCCTCCATCCAGAAATCGTTGAACAGCTTGGACAGGTACTTGTTGCCGGTGTCACAGGCAAAGCTGACCACGCGCCTGGCCTGCTTCTGTTCGCGGCAGTAACGCAACGCGGCAGCGACCAGCGTGCCGGTCGATGAACCCGCCAGCAATCCTTCCTTTCGCAACAGCTCGCGCGCGGTGCTGAACGACTCCGCGTCCGAAATGCTGTAAGCGCGGGTGATGCGATCGAAATCCGCGATGGACGGGATGAAATCTTCGCCGATACCCTCGACCAGCCACGGCGAGCTGCTACCAAGCTGTCCGTCGTTGATGTAGCCGGCGAGCACCGAACCGACCGGGTCTGCAAGAATCAGCTCGACGTCCGGCGCGTTGGCCTTCAGATACTTGCTGATGCCGCTCACCGTTCCGCTCGAACCGACTCCCAGCACGATGGCATCGACCTTGCCGTCCATCTGTTCGAAGATTTCCGGTGCGGTCGTCGTTTCATGGGCCAACGGATTATCGGGGTTGCCGAACTGGTTCATGAAATACGCGCCCTTCTCCTCCGCGATGCTCTTGCCGAGATCCTGGTAATACTCCGGGTGCCCCTTGCCGACATCCGATCGCGTCAGCACGACTTCGGCGCCCATTGCGCGCAGGTTGAATATCTTTTCCTGGCTCATCTTGTCCGGCAACACGAGGATAAGGCGATATCCTTTTTGCGCCGCCACGACCGCGAGGCCGAGCCCGGTATTGCCGGCAGTCGCCTCGACTAACGTGTCGCCTGGTTTGATGTCGCCGCGTTTCTCCGCTTCCTCGATCATCGAGATACCGATGCGGTCCTTGATCGAGCCCGCGGGATTCAGCAATTCCAGTTTCAAGAACAGGCGGCACGGGCCGGTATCGAGGCGGCGGATTTCGAGCATCGGCGTCCGTCCGACCATCTCGAGAATGTTGGAGTAGACTTTCATTCGATTTACAGTTGCCGGAGATACTGGGCGCAATGGTACGCGAAGGTCTGGTCGCTTTGAACGAGTTTATGGACATCGGGTCCGCCCTGGCCATGGCAACGGAACGCCTGCGGGCCGGCAGCGACAGCGCGCGCCTGGATGCCGAGCTCTTGCTGTCGAGAGCGCTCGATGTCAATCGCAGCTACTTTTTTGCGCACCCGGAAGACATGCTGGACCCGGATGCGGGCCGGCGATTCCTGTCGCTGGTCGAGCGCCGGGCGTCGGGGGAACCGATGTCCTACATTACGGGTGAGCGGGAATTCTGGTCCATGAACCTGATGGTCAGTCCGGCGACCCTGGTGCCGCGGCCGGAGACCGAGTTACTTGTGGAACGCGCGCTGATGCTGATCGGCCGCAAGGCGGCAATGCGCATACTGGATCTCGGTACGGGCAGTGGCGCGATCGCGCTGGCCATCGCCCGGGAGCGGCCGCTGTGCGAAGTCGTTGCAACGGATCTGAGCGAGGACGCACTGGCCATCGCCCGGCAGAATGCGCGTCAACTCGATGTGCCGAACGTGGCTTTCGCCTGCGGCGATTGGGTGGACCCGGTCAAAGGCCAACGTTTCGATCTCATCGTGTCGAATCCGCCGTATGTGGCGGAAGCCGACGAGACCCTTGCACTCCTGCGGCACGAACCGCGATCCGCCCTGTGCGCGGGAAACGATGGCCTCGATGCCATTCGCCGCATCGCGCAGACGGCGGGCGAGGTGCTTGCCGATGACGGGCGGCTCCTGCTCGAGCACGGCAGCATGCAGCGCGAGGCAGTCGCTGCCGAATTGCAGCGGACCGGCTGGTCGCAAGTCGAGTGTTTCAACGATCATGGCGGATTGCCCCGGGTGACCGTGGCGAGGAAGGCAACGGCAGACGCCCACCCGCCGGCCATCGGGCGCTGATCGCAGGCATTGTTGAGTATACTGGCGCGTTTCGACATCACGGCAGGACGTTCATGATCAGGATAGTGACCAGCCACGGCGACATCGTCGTCGAACTCTTCGAGGAAGCGGCACCGCTAAGCTGCGAGAATTTCCGGCGCTACGTCGAGGACAGCTTTTTCACCGATACGGTGTTCCACCGCGTCATCCCCAACTTCATGATCCAGGGCGGAGGCATGACCGAGGACATGCAGAGAAAGAAGACGCGAGCGGCGATCCGGAACGAAGCCGCGAACGGCAAGAAGAATCTGCGCGGCACGCTCGCCATGGCGAGGACCGGTGAGGTCGACAGTGCGACCTCGCAATTCTTCATCAACCTTCGCGACAATCCCTTTCTCGATCACGGCGGTCGCGACTTCGGTTACGCGGTGTTCGCCCGCGTGACCGATGGCATGGACGTCGTCGACGCGATCGCGGCTGTCAAGACCGGCAGCCGGTCGGGGCACCAGGACGTGCCGGTGACGCCGGTCAGGATCATCGAAATCCGCGTCGACTAGTTCCTCGCCGCGGCGCCGTAAAAAAGTGCCGGAAAGGTGCCGGATCACTGCAGTGCCACAGATGAGCAACGGACAGTCGCCGCGAAAAAGGTTTCAGGTTTATTTAGCGACTGGGCAGGGCACGGCAGTCGGGGGGAGGCCCGTGACGGGATGGCTCCCTGCGGTCCGCTTAATTCCCTTCACAGGCCTCCCCCCGACTGCCGTGCTGATACAGCGCGACCAACGCTTCGGCCGGAAATAAGGTGTCAGGTTTATATTCTTCGGCTGG
>JAKEGN010000253.1 GCA_022615525.1 Woeseiaceae bacterium | reverse complement strand
GTCAGGGACGGGCGCATAGCCGAGGTGAGCTCCGGCCCGCCTCCGGAGGGCGCGCAAGTCATCGATCTCTCCGGAACCTGGGTCGTACCCGGCTTCATCGATGCGCACGCGCACGTGTCGGGCTATTGGGCGCCGGACGAAGTCACGGATACAACGGAAAGAATCCGCAAGGAACTCGCACTTTATGCCAGCTACGGTGTCACCACCGTCAACAGCCTGGGCGGTGAACCGGTGGAGACCATGGCGGTGCGTGATGCGCAGAACACTCCGTCACTCGCGCACGCCAGGGTATACGTTGCAGGCCAGGTCATCGAAGACAGAGACCCGCTGGCGGCCGCGAAAACGACGGCGACCAATATCCTCGCCGGTGTCGACTGGCTGAAAATTCGCGTCGACGACAATCTCGGCACAGCAGAGAAAATGCCCTGGCCGGCGATCGAGGCCGTGTTCCAGGCGGCGAACGCGCGTGGTGCGCGCGTCGCGACGCACATCTTTTACAGAGACGATGCGCTACGCGTGCTGGAACTCGGCTCCGGCCTGATTGCACATTCGGTCCGCGACCAGCCGCTCGACGATCCTTTCGTGGCGAAGCTGCTGGATAGCGGCGTTTGTTATGTGCCGACGCTGACGCGGGAGATGTCGACCTTCGTGTATGCAGCGAGGCCGGATTTTTTCGACGATCCTTTTTTCACGAAATCAGCGAAACAAAGTGAGGTCGAGCGCGTGAGCGACCCGCAGTTCATGGCGCGAATGGCTGCAAGCCCGGCGGCAGCCGGCTATCGCAAGGCACTGGCACAGGCACAGGACAACCTGCGCATCGTGCAGGGATCGGGCGTGCCGGTGGCTTTCGGAACCGACGCGGGTCCTCCAGGCCGGTTCCCCGGCTACTTCGAGCACGTGGAGTTCTTTCTCATGAGAGAAGCCGGGCTGACGCCCCCGGAGATTTTGCAGAGTGCAACGTCCATAGCCGCAAAGTGTCTCGGGCTGGCCGACGTTGGCACGCTGTCGGTCGGCAAGTGGGCGGACTTCGTTGTCCTCACCCAGAATCCTCTGCTGGATATTCTCGCGACGCGCTCGATTCGCGACGTGTACACTGCCGGCAATCGCGTCGTTCCCTGAAGGTTCGGGGACAATCCCTGAACTCCGGGCTTGCGCTGTTGGAGCGAGCAGTGCTCGCGACGCGGAGCTTCAACCCGGCGCGATTTCTGTCATCGCGTCGCGAGCACTGCTCGCTCCAACAGCTGATCCATTGACCCCTGCGCTAACCGTGACGGTGATAGGCGAGCATTTCTACGATGGCCGCGGCCTCTTCCTTTCCGCGTTGCCAGGCATGGCGGCAGTGCTCGGGGACAGGCTGCTCGAGCATCATTCTCGATATCGATAAAGCCTGGCTGCCCTGGTCGTCCAGCAGGGCATACACATATGCGACGAGGTCGGTAATCCGCGGGTCGAGGTCCAGGCGTTCGCACAGCCCGGCCACGAGGCCGCCGGCGATGGCCTGGTGCTCCAGTTCGTCGTTTTCCTGGCGACAAAGGCTACGAATCCACAGGTGTGCGGCCCTGGCGACGGCGTCGGCCGTGTCGAGGGAAAGTTGTTCCTGGCTTGTAGACATTCGGGCAACATACGGGACCCTCCTGACGCCAGCTTGTCTATCCCAGTCATCTTCGATTCAATACCTCGCAATCATGTTCTACGAACCGACCACGCTCGCGATGACCACCAATGTGCTGGCGACGGCACTCAAGGAAGAGTATGGCGTCGACCCGGAGCCGGTATTCCGCGCGGCCGGCATCGGCATGCAGCAAACCCATTCGCCGCAGAGCCGCTATCCGCTGTCCACCATGCGAAAACTCTGGGCGGCAGCGGTCAAGGCGACAGGGGATCCAACGATCGGGCTAAAAACCGGCTGGCACATCACGCCGGCCCACTACTACGCGCTGGGGTTTTCATGGCTCGCATCCGAAAGCCTGCTCGGCGCCCTGCTTCGCGTTCAACGTTACATGCGCGTGGTATCCACCGCCGCGGTCGAGTTGGACATACGTGAGGAGGGAGACTGCTACGCGGTTTCCGCGCGCTTTCCGGACGAATCACGCAGCCCGCCGAAAGAAGGCATCGACGCCGGCATGACGGCACTGCTCAAACTCTGCGACCTGGTCACACACAAAAAAGTGCGGCCGCGCAGGGTCGATCTGACTTGTCCCGCCAATGTTCACCCGCAGGCCTACCGTGAACACCTCGGTCCGAACATCCGTTTCAGTTGCCCCGTAGGTACGTTCTACTTCGACAAGGGCGAGCTCGAAGCGCCGCTGGCGGGTTCGACACCGGACGTGGCGAAGGCCACCGACCGGATTGCCGAGCACTACCTCGAAGCACTGGATCCACACAAAGTGGCATCGCAGGTGCGACGTCTGCTGGTCGCGCTATTACCTGCGGGCAAGGCGGACCAGGACCGCGTTGCAAGCCAGCTGCACCGCAGTACCAGTACGCTGCAACGACAGTTGCAGGCGGAGGGAACGAGTTATCGCGACGTGCTGGACGACACACGCAAAAGCCTGGCCGAGGAGTACCTGCGGCAAGGCAAGCTGTCGCATGCACAGATCGCCTACCTGCTCGGCTTCTCCGACCAAAGCAATTTCTCGCGCGCCTTCAAGCGCTGGACGCAGAAAAGTCCGCGCGCGTTTCAGCTCGGCTGACGGTAACGGAACTGTCGCCGACCGCAGCCCGAGAGTCGGGTTGGCAAAGCAGCGATCCGGGCGGATACTTGTGCGCCAATAGAACGACCAACAACAACCCTAAACCTGAGAGAAATCACACATGAGGCGACTATTCAGTGCCATTGTACGGGGCATCCTTATTACTGCTGCCGCCGCACAGTTCGCGGGCATAGCAAATGCACAAACCGCAAAGCCGAATATCCTGGTCATCTGGGGCGACGACATCGGCCAGTTCAATGTAAGCGCCTACAACATGGGCATGATGGGTTACCGGACGCCGAACATTGACAGCATTGCTAAAGACGGTGCTGTATTTACCGACTGGTACGGACAGCAGAGCTGCACCGCCGGTCGTGCGGCATTCATCACCGGGCAGTCCCCGATACGCACCGGCCTCACCAAGGTCGGCCTGCCGGGCGCGCCGGAAGGCATGAAGAAGGAGGACCCGACCATAGCCACTCTGCTCAGGGCGCAGGGCTACATGACCGGGCAATTCGGCAAGAATCACCTGGGTGACCGCGACGAGATGCTGCCGACGGCGCACGGCTTTGACGAGTTTTTCGGCAATCTCTACCACCTGAATGCGGAAGAGGAGCCGGAACACCCAGACTATCCGAAGAACCCGGAATTCAAGGCGAAATTCGGTCCGCGCGGCGTCATCCACAGTTTCGCGGACGGCCGCATCACCGACACCGGCCCGCTGACAAAGAAACGCATGGAGACGATCGATGGGGAGGTCACCGCGAAGGCGCTCGACTTCATGGAGCGTGCCAGCCAGGCGAACAAACCGTTTTTCCTGTGGTGGAATTCCACGCGCATGCACATCTTTACGCATCTCAAAGAGGAGTCCGTCGGCAAGACCGGGCTGGGCATATACGCAGACGGCATGGTCGAGCACGATGGTCACGTTGGCGAAGTACTCGCGAAGCTGAAGGAGCTCGGTCTCGACAGCAACACAATAGTGATGTACTCCACCGACAATGGCTCTGAGTCCTTTTCCTGGCCGGACGGCGGAACGACGATGTTTCGCGGCGAGAAAAACACTCAATGGGAAGGCGGATACCGGGTCCCGACGGTGATTCGATGGCCCGGCGTGATCACACCCGGGACCGTGATCAACGACATCGGTGCACACGAGGATATGCTGCCGACTTTGCTCGCCGCGGCCGGTGACTCCGCCGTAAAAGACAATTTGCTGAAAGGCGTGAGGATCGACAAAACGCGATACAAGGTCCACATTGACGGCTACAACCTGTTGCCTGCGCTGAAGGGCGAGGCCGAATGGCCGCGCAAGGAGTTCATTTACTGGACCGACGACGGTAACGTTGCGGCGCTGCGATACGGCGACTGGAAGGCGACCTTCCTGGTTCAGCGAGCCCATGGCCTGCATGTGTGGCAGGAGCCATTCGTTGCACTTCGCGCACCGATGCTCACCAACCTGCGTATGGACCCGTTCGAACTCGCCCACGACATCGGCATGGATTACGAACGCTGGTTTGCCGAGCATATGTTCATGATCGCACCTGCCGCAGCTTACGTCGGGCAGTGGCTGCAGAGCTTCCGCGAATTCCCGCCGCGGCAAAAACCCGGCAGCTTCAATCTCGAAAACGTGATGGAGGCGGTAACCACAAACGCCGGCAAGCAGTGAAGACGCGCGGGCCTTCGCGTCGGCCGGCATGTATCGCTGTTGAATAACGAAGCGCCGGGTCCGGGAAATTAACCGGACCCGGCGCAACCTGTCGGTATTCTCGTCAGGTGGCGGGCGCGATATTACTGTTCAGCCGGAACAGATTCATCGGGTCGTAAGCGCCTTTGATCTGGCTGAGCCGCTCGTATACCGGTCCGTAGTTATTTATCGCTTTCGCGCCATCAAAATCGATGTTGTCATAGTAGCCGCCAGTATACGGTTCGAGCTTCTGGTACCGCTCACGCGACATTGCGATCACCGACTCGTCATCTGCCGGATCCAGCCAGCCTCCGCCGACAATGATCATCGTTTCGGCATTGCGATGCGGGAACGCGGTATCCATCTCACCCACCCTCTTTACGGCGCCGCCGGCAGTGTGGGTGAACAGGGCCAACCGCGGATCGTTGACATACGATTCGATCATTGCATCGATCAGTTCCTGCGTGATCGTTTTGACCATACCGTTCTTAATGTAAGAGCGTACCCCGTGACCAAAAGCCGCGTCTTGCTGCGTCTGCATGACGAGGTAGTCCTGCATCTTCACGCCATCGTCCATGGGCTTGCCGATCTTCCTCAATGGCGCCAGTTCCTTCTCACCGGCCACCGGGTCGTCGTTGTACACGACCTCCATAAGAATGATTCCGGTACCGTCCGGCATCGTCGCCATGGTCGGCCCGACATACAGCTCGTCGGACTTGCCAGGATACCACTCCGCATAAAACTCCAGCACGTCCCGGGCCTGCGCAACCGGCCAGACGATGTTGCCGGAAAGCAGGTTGCGCTTGAACGGATGCAGCTGATATTCAAAAGCCGTGACGACGCCGAAATTGCCGCCGCCTCCGCGAATGGCCCAGAACAAGTCTGCCTCGTTGTCGTCGCTGATGTGTCGGACTTTGCCGTCCGCGGTCACTATCTCGGCGCTGCGGAGATTGTCGATGGCGAGTCCGTACTTTCGATTCAGCCGCCCGAATCCTCCGCCGAGGGTAAAGCCACCGACACCGGTGTGCGACACAACGCCCGCCGTGGTAATCAGTCCATGAGTCAGTGCTGCTGAATCGAGCCCGTACAGCAATGCGCCACCGCCGGCTGTCGCCCTGCGCACTTCGGGATCCACGCTGACGGCGTTCAGCAGCGACAGATCGATCATGATGCCGTCATCGCAGACGGATTTGCCCGGCCAGCTGTGACCGCCGCCACGGACGGCAGTCAGCAATTCGCGTTCCTGGGCGAAAGTCACGGCATTGCTGACATCCTGGCTGTTCATGCAGCGCGCGATCAGTGCCGGCCGCTTGTCGTGCATGCCGTTCCAGACTCTGCGGACACTGTCGTATTGCGGATGACCGGACAAGAGCACAGGACCTGTCATGCTCTCACCTAATTCACGAACAGCCGCTTTCTCGAGTTCGAGTTCGGCACCGGACAGGGAAATCCCGCGAATCGCGGTGTCCACTTTGACAGCGACGGGTACCTGTTTTTCGCAACCCGGGAGCATCGGAAGGGCTGCGGCGATGCTCGCGGAGAGCGTGGTACGACAAAAACTTCTACGATCCATATCGATTCCTCCCCAAATGACAGTGGCAATCGAGGTGGTAGAGATTACACCATCGACCCTATTTTTCCAGTCGCCGGCCTTTGGACGGCAGAGCTTTGGCCTGGGGGCGTCGCCATCTGGTGCGTGTCATGCCTCCGAACTGTCCCTCATCCGAACTGGATCCCGGACAAGTTGCCGTTTCTGAAATAACCGGGCTGCGGTCAAAAGCCAAAACCCTGACGGACATTCACCATACGGCGAGCAACGCCATTCGTAAGCTGTTCCGGTCTGTCCAGGCAGGAGCAGGGTCGAACCATGATCAGGCAAAAACGTTTTCAGTCTTTCACCCTGCGGAGATTGCCGTTCTGGGTGTTCCTTGCTGCCGGTGTGTCCGGCCTTACGCTGTCGCCGCTCTTTCAGAACTGGATGGCAACGGGCATTGTCGTGGCGATGTCATCGGCAGTTATCCTCACCAGCCTGGCGGCCCGGTTTCGTGACGTCGGACTCAGTGCCTGGCTGGCACCGCTCGCGGTCATCCCGGCCGTGGCGCTGATTGTCGGCTTCACGCGCGGCGACGGCGTCGAAGGGCCGAAGGCAAGCGACGGTCATCAATTCGTTCATACCGTCATGTTTACGCTTATGAGCAGCGGGACCTGGATCGCCTTGCTGGTGAACTAGGGAACCAACGATCCAATTTGCAGACCAAGTGAAAATGCGCCGATGCTTTTCTTCGCTTGTTATTGCACTGCTCGTTGCCGCTGATGCCGCGGCGGAACCGCAGTATCAATACCTTCAGGCGCTGGGCGATACGCGCTACCACGTCGTCGAGTCAACTTTTACAGAACAGCGTTATCACCTTTTCGTGCGCCTTCCGGAGGATTACGAGGAATCGACGGAGAGCTATCCCGTCGTCTACCTGCTCGACGGCGGCTGGCTGTATCCGCTGCTTTTGGGTTACTACAAGTACCTCAAAGCGGGCGATGAAGTACCCTCGATGATCATCGTCGGAATTTCCTACGGCACGGACGACTTCCGCCAGGGCAACAACCGCAGCACGGACTACACCGCGCCGTCAGTCGAGCGTGAGCACTGGGGAGGAGCCGCAAAGTTCCAGCAAGCACTCACCGCAGAAGTACTGCCGCTGATCGAAGCGACCTATCGTGCGCGCAAGGATCGCCGGATACTGTTCGGCCAGTCCATCGGCGGACAGTTCGTGTTGTATGCCGCGCTGACCGAACCGCAGTTGTTCTGGGGTTACATCGCCAGCAATCCGGCACTGCACCGGAATCTGCCTTATTTTCTCGAACGTCACAATGACCCGAAAATGTCAGTCGATGCGCGCGTTTTCGTCGCATCCGGGTCCGAAGATGATGCAACATTTCGCGAGCCTGCCTTGCAGTGGATGCGCCACTGGACATCCGTCGAGCCGCCGCCCTGGCCCCTCTGTGCTGCAGACCTCACCGGCCACAGCCATTTCTCCGCCCCGCCTGCCGCATTTCGCGACGGCATCCGCTGGCTGTTCGATGCCGACGTGCCGGGCGCTAATTGCCGCTTAGCCTCAGCGTCCTCAGGTTCGGATCCGCGAGTATCTCTTCCTCGCTGAACGGAAAATCGATCCACTCGCCGCGTGAATACAGCTCGGTCAGGTCCGAGTAATGCGGGGATTCCGGCTCGGGTGACTGCGAGTAAGTGAGCATGCCCTGCGATTGCAGGTCTCCCGCGTCGTCCCAGGATATGACCTGGATGTAACTGTTGCCGGTGATGATCGGTGTGTAGCCCTCGCCTTTGCTCAATCGGGAAATAATGTAACTGAACATGCCGGACGATCCCGGGGCGCCGGGGACCGGAATGTTCGTGCCATTGCGCTTCGCATACTGAACCTGACCCCACGGCGCATCGAGGGGAATTCCGGCGTCGATGAGGACGGTCTGCGCTTTGGCGAGCGCACCGCGCACGGCTGCCCTGACTTCCGCTTTATCAGTAGCGATGCCGCGCGGCGTGTCGACCGGATCGGCGGGGTCGAACGGAATGCGGTACAGGCCATCCGTGCTGCTCACCGCTTTCCAGAATTCGATCCACACCGGTACGCCAACGCTTTCCACGTTCGCTGTACGGTCCCACTTCGACAGCGCCACGCAGCTCTGCGCGATATCGGCGCCGTCATCACTGTCGCAGACCTCGAGCACGTCATCGAGCAACAGCTCGGCGCCGTAATTGCGATGGCTATAGAGCATCTGCTGAATCTCGGCGGGCGAAAGTATGCCATCCTTCTCGAGTTGTTCCCGGACCAGCGTCAGCCCGGCGCGCGTGCGCAGGGAGCGTTCCGCTCGTTCCGGCCCGATGATGGGAGAAAAGCCCTCGAGCGGCGCGGCCGGATTGGCAAGCCAGTAACTGTCGTTCGAGTTCGTTACGTAATCGTCGCGCTTGATGCGCGGCATGAGTTCCGCGGGCAGGGTTCCGGGTACCTTGCTGCGCGCGTCACTCTTCCACTCGCATTCAGGCTCCGAGCCATCGAGAACCACGACGTACGAGGGGATGCCCTCGACGGACTTGCTGCACCTGTCCAGCAAGACTTCATCGACGTTCGGTGTCCCGGATATGTCTGCGTAGAACGCATTGCCCTGCCGGTCGGCGGCAATCGTGTTGGTCCAGTACACACCCTGCAGGCTGATGGCGGCTTCGACGTCGTCGACTGACCGCGCCTTGTTCAGTGCCATGTAGGTCGCGGTGCCTGCCGTGTTGTCGATGACGGCATCGCGGATGGCATAGGCACTGGTCGCGGTCCACGGCAGCTGGTCGCTGGCAATGAGCGGGCCGTAATGCGTCATGTAAACCGTGTGCTGGCGCGACTGCGTCGAGCCGCCCTCGTTGCGCACGGCGACATCGATCGTTACCGGCTGTATGTCACGCATCCCGTCGGCATAGCGATACTGCATCGGGTTGTCCGGGTTGAGCGCCAGCTCATAGACGGTGAATCGTAGTGCGGTTGATACCGTGTGCGTCCAGGCGACGTCCTTGTTGAAACCGATGCCGATGAAGTTGGTTGCCAGCAAGCCGGCGCCCATCGAGTCGAGCTCGCCCGGGATGGTGGTATGGATCATGTGGAACCGGGAGGAGCCGTGCCAGGGATAATGCGGGTTGCCGAGGAGGATCCCGCGGCCCGATTCGCTGGCCGACCGGCCGACGGCAATCGCGTTGCTGCCGATGCCCTGTGGCCAGTCGAAGCGCGTGTCGCCGCTCGCCACCGGTGTCCCGGGCGGTGCGGCGCGCGTCATGTCCTGCTGGAACTGGCCGAGGCCGTAGCGTGTGCCGATGCTGACCGTGACTCGCGCAACGTCGGCGACGTTGATAGGCCGTACCCAGCTTGCATCGTTGCAGCTCGCCGGCAGCTTGCCGCGATGATCTTCCAGGTAACGGTTGTACCCGGAGACGAAGCCCGCGGAAAACTCTGCCATGTCTTCCGTCTGGTCGGCGGCGAAATGGCGCAGCTTCTCGTCCGTCACGATGGCGCGGTGAAAAACGTCGCTCTCGAAATTGCCATCGCCGGGGCCGAGGTGAGCCGACAGTTCACCGTTGACCATTGCGACGTCCCTCGCGTACACGCACACGCCGTCGGTCGCGAGTGCGTAGGCGAAGCCGTAACCCAGTCCGCCCCAGTCGCCGGCCTTGACGTGCGGGATGCCGTAACTGGTCCAGCGTATTTCTGCCTGATATTGCGCAGAGCCTTCCGCATCGTCGGATGGATTGTCGTTCCTGCTGCAGGCAGCGAGGACCAGGCCGCAGGCAAGCGCGGCAAGACGGATCACGGGTTTCAGCATGTCAATTGACCTGTTCGACTTTCTTTTTGCCGCTCAAGCGGTCGGCATACGGTTTGTAACTGATGTCGCGTCCGAGGAAATCGGTGACGAGCGTCTCCGCCGGGCGCGTACCGCCCTTCGACAGCACGCTTTCCCGGTAGGATCTGGCGACCTCGACGTCGCGCAGCCCCTGTTCCTTGAATCGCGTGAACATGTCGGTCGCGATCGCCAGCGACCACTGGTAGGTGTAGTAAATGGCGGAGTAACCGTTCAGGTGGCCGAACGACGTATAGAAGTGTGTGCCCTCGACCGGCTCGAAGCGTGTGAACTCGCGCTCGATGTCCTGGCTCATCGCGTCGATATCGATGCCTTCCGGATTCCGGTTGTAGAGGTTCAGCGACAAAGCAGCGTAGTTCAGCTGCCGGCGCGTGCCCATGCCGAGGCCGAAGTCGCGCGCGGCCACCATGCGCTCCAGCAGGTCCTGCGGGATCGGCTCGCCCTCGGCGTTTTTTGCAAAGCGCGAGATAGTGTCGTAATCCCAGACCCATTCCTGCAACATCTGTGACGGCGCCTCGACAAAGTCCCACTCCGTGGTGATGCCGCTGACATTGTCCCAGCGGTGATGCCCGGCAAACAGCCAGTGAATAAGGTGGCCGAATTCGTGCAGGAAGGTCTCGACCTGGGCATGTTGCATGGCCCCGTCGCCGGTCGGGAAATTGCAGATCAGTCCAGCAACCGGCAACTGGCGTCCTTCGATGCCGTTCACGAACGGGAACATCGCCGCGTGCTGGTACTTGCC
>JAKEGN010000040.1 GCA_022615525.1 Woeseiaceae bacterium | reverse complement strand
GTTCCGGCAGATCGTGCACAGCCAGGTAAACAGCGCCGCTTCCCCCCTGTAACTGTCCAGGTTCTGCGTCGCCTTGCACATTGCCATTTGCGCGACCTCCTCGGCCGCATCCGTATCATTGCCAAGCCGTGCGAGCGCGAATCGATACAGACGTCGAAAGTTGTCGTCAAAGAAGCGCCGGAACGCCTGTTCGTCTCCGGCAAGCATTTGTTTTACAAGCTTTTTATCTAATGCGTAAAGCATCACGACAGGTTGGACTCCGCGTATCCGGGATTTTAGACGAAGTCGACCGGCAATTCCGGTCGATCGCCGCCACACTGGCACGGTATTCCGGACCGATTAATTCGTCGGCATCGTCTATTTTCCGTGCGTGTCGAACGCAGCAGGACCTGAATCATCAACATCGGAGGGAAGCATGGGAATCCGGTCGGCCGGGACAGTGTGGCTCCGGCACGTCAGCGCAGCCTCTTGCCCGGCGGTGATCATGATCCTTGCCACGGGCAATGCTTTTGCCGAATCGGATCTAAACTCCGGCAACCTGGTCTCGGCAAGACTGACACCCGCCGCGCTGGAAATGGACGAGGCCACGATAGGCCAGATCATCATCGACAATCGCAACATCTTCGATCCTGAAATCCCTGCAGAAGACCGCTGGCTTTATCGCATGGCGAATGCTTTGCACGTCAGGACCCGCCCGGAGGTCATCGAATCGCAGCTGCTCTTTGCCGAGGGGGACGAATACTCCCGGCAGTCGGCGGAAGAAACGGAACGCATACTCCGCGCCAATCACTATATTGGTGACGTGAGCATCGAGCCGGTGCGGTATGAAAACGGCGTTGTCGACCTGGCGGTAAAGACGACGGATGTCTGGACACTCAGTGCCGACCTTGCATTCGGCAGGCATGGCGGCGTAAACAGCGGCGGCTTCGGCGTGAAGGAGCACAACCTCCTCGGCACGGGGGCTTACGTTGCCGCCAAATACCGGTCCGACGTCGACCGCAGCAATACGATATTCGAAGTCGCCAAGCAACGACTTGGCGGCAGCCGCTACGATGCGGCTGCCCTTTTTTCCGCAAACAGTGACGGCTTCGAACGCCAGTTGCAGATTGGCAAACCTTTCTATGCGCTGGACAGTCGAAATGCTGTCGGCGCCGCGGTACTTTCCGCTCAAAGGACGGACACGCTTTACGACCTCGGAGAAAAGGAAGCGCAATTCGAGCACGATCTTGCTTACCACGAACTGAGTGGTGGCTGGTCAAAGGGTCTCAGTCAGGGCTGGACGCGTCGCCTGTTGGCTGGCCTCGTGTATGACAATCACGAGTTCTCGGCGGTCCCCGACGACCAGCTACCGCAAACCATAATGCCTGAAGACCGGCGCTACGTCTTTCCGTACCTGGGAATCGAGGTCATGGAGGATCACTTCGAGACGGTGCGGAATTTCGATCAGATACAGCGCACCGAAGACCTGTATTTCGGTACACGATTCAGTGCCAAGGTCGGCTTTTCGTCTGCATCGGCTGGCTCGTCCGCGACCGGATTTCACATCAACACGGCCTACAGCAACGGTTTCCGTGCCGGCCAAAAGGGCACGTTCCTGCTCGGCGCGCAACTGGGCAGCCGGATCGTGTCGGGTAGTGCCGAAAACGTACTGCTTTCGGGTTTTGCGAACTACCACTTGCAGCAATCGGAAGACCGTCTTCTTTACGTCGGCCTGGACGTTGCTGCGGGCGCAAATCTCGACATCGACAACCAGGTGCTGCTGGGCGGCGACAGCGGTCTGCGCGGCTACCCGATCCGTTACCAGACGGGCGACTCGAGAGCGCTGCTGACTATCGAGCAGCGGTTCTTCACCGACTGGTACCTGTTCCGCCTGTTTCACGTCGGCGCCGCGGCGTTCTTTGACGCGGGCCGGACCTGGGGCGACAGCCCGGTGTCCGGCGAGAACCTGGGATTGCTGCGCAACGTCGGCGTAGGACTGCGGCTTGGCAATTCCCGCACCGGCTTCGGCAAAATGCTGCACATCGACCTGGCCTATCCGCTGGACGGCAGATCCGATATTCGCGGGACGCAACTTCTGATCGAGGCCAAGCGCAGCTTCTGATCGCCCGGCCGTCCTCAGCCTGCCGACTTGCTGCTGACACGGCCAATCCCGAATGCCCTAGCCAGCAAGCTTATGAGAATGATCGAGATCAGTGCTGTCGCCAGGATATGACTCGCGAAATGAGCGCCGCGCGCCACCTGGTACCATCCGGTTGCGACGCCGGCCAGCAATCCCGGCAGTGCCAGCACCAACCGGACACGGCGGCGCCGTTCCAACCAGGCCAGGCATAGCAAGGCGAACGCCCCGCTGGTATGGCCGGACGGCCAGCAGCCACCTCTGCGGTGCGTTTCGAAGAAGCCGGTAATGCGCAAGTGCGCGTCAGCATTGCTTTGCGTGCCGCCATACCGTTCCAGCGACGCCGGGCACTGCACGTTCGAATGCTGCTTGATGACACCAATGGCAAGCGGTACCACGGCAAGACAGGCGCATACGAACAGTGCCTCGCGACGTGTGAGCCACCCTGGTGACAGCAACCCCGGCCGGTACGCGAGCACCAGCACGCCGACGCCGAATAGTGCGATCGCGATTTTAGGGCCGTCGTAGAGCCACGGCCGCAGGCTGCTGCCATGGTGATTGATCAACCAGGTGCCGGAGACGTCGACAAAGCGCTCCGTGATCTCCCGATCCACGTCGCCGACCCGGTCGAGTGATGCGAGCAATACGAGCGATGCCAGCGCAACGAGCGCTGCAATGGTCAGAGTCCGGCGCTGCCTGTCGACCATGACAGCAGGGTTTCGGGTTCGGCGGCAACGCCCGCCTTGTCGGCGGCGCTCTGGTAGTAGGCGACCGTATCGAGATAGTCGCTGGCGTCGATCTCACCGCCAGTTTGGGTTCCCGTCTGTGGGTCGTAGTCAAAAGCTTCCGCAACTTTCATGGGCTTCAGCAGTGTCAGTTTGTTGTGCCGGTACAGCCCCAGGCTTTGGTAGGTACCGATCAGTGCCCGTCCGTCCGCCAGGCTCATCGCGAGAATGTTCTTCCCGTAGAACTCGCTGGCATAGGACCATCCGAGCAACTCGAACAAGGTCGGCGCGTAGTCGATCTGGCTGCTGAGCGTATCGATCTCGCCTGGCGTGACAATCGCCGGGGCGTACACCAGCAGCGGAATGTGATAGTTGTCGACCGGCACATCGGTTTTCCCGGCACTGTTGGCGCAATGATCGCCGACGATTACAAAAATAGTATTGTCGAACCACGGCTTTGTGCGCGCTTCATCCATGAACTTCCCTATCGCATAGTCCGTGTACTTGACTGCGGCAGCCCGTCCGGAATGCGATGGCAGGTCGATTCGGCCTTCCGGAAAAGTGTACGGGCGATGGTTGGAAGTCGTCATCACGAAATGATAGAAGGGTTGGCCCTCCGCCGCTGACGCGTCCGCCTGTGCCATGACCCACTCGTAGAGATCCTCGTCACTCACGCCCCAGGCATTCGAGAACGCGACGTCATCCGCCGACTCGGATGCCTGGTCGTGAATTTCGAAGCCGTTCCCGGCAAAGAAATCGTTCATGTTGTCGAAATATCCCCGGCCCCCATAGATAAACGAAGTCTTGTATCCCCTGTCGCGAAATACCGTCCCGATCGTGAACAGGTTCTCGTTATCGGGCCGCCTTACGATCGACGTCCCCGGCGTCGGCGGAACGGAAAGTGCAAGCGCCTCTATGCCGCGAACCGTTCTCGTGCCGGTCGCCATGAAATTCGTGAATACCAGGCCTTCGTGCAACAGGCCGTCGAGCCTGGGTGTCAGTCCCTGCGTATTGCCGAAACGGCCGAGGAACTCCGCACTGAGACTTTCCACCGTGATCTGGATGACGTTCGGCCGGATGGGGTTACGGCTCGAAGCTATGGTCCTGCGCACCGGGTTGGCGCTGCCGCGAATGAAAAGGCTGCGCCTTTCGCTGACCATGTCGCGGACGCGATGGATCGCGTCCTCGTCGGGTTCCGTGACGTAGAAATCCCGGTAAGGCAGTTCATTGTTGCGAAATGCGGCAAAGAAAGAGTATTGGCCATTCTTCGATATTTCGAGCTCGTAGCGATTGGCGAACCCCGGGAAGTCGTTTTGCGATATCAGCGCAGTTGCAAGGACCGGCCAGGCCAGCATCGGGAGGGCGACGGCCAGGCGCGGCCGAAACCGGGACTCCGACTTCAGCCATGCGAGGTACAGGCTGTTTCGGCAGTACAACGTGTTGATCACCAGGGCACTTGCTGCGATTGAAGCCGTAATACCTGCCAATGGATAGGACTGGACGATATTCTCGATGACCTCGGTTGTGTAAACGAGATAATCAACCGCGATGAAATTGAATCTCACGCCGAACTCGTCCCAGAATATCCACTCGGCCACGGCCTGGAAAAGCACGACGCACCAAATAAGGTAGAAGAAGGTCCAGCTCGCAATGCGCTGGATCCTGCTGGCAAACAGACGTTGCGGGACGAGGGCCAGGTACAGCACAGCCGGTAGCGCGACGTACGATGCATAAACCAGGTCCTGCAATACGCCTGTCGCGATCGCTGCCGATAAGGTAACCAGATCACCCAGCTCCGGCCAGACGGAGATCGCAAACGCGATACGAAGAACCAGGCCGGTCAGGAGCACCGGTACAAACACGAAGACAATGCCGGTCATGCGCTGCCGGAATCGACCGGCAACTGCTTGTGAAATACTCATACTGCTTACACCGCAAGCCGAATAATGTTTCCGGGGCCGCGGGCCAGCATTCGAATGCTGACCGGCGCCCCTACTTGCCTGTTGGACGACGGAAAAGAATTATTCGGTCTGCCGGCCAGGACGACCGACGAAAACCGCCACGATAATCTACTTGTCGCGGCGCCAGACCTCCACGGTTTGCCCGGTAGCACCTTCTATGATGATCTCACCGATCTTGCAGGGAGCGACACCACCCACGTCCTCGCACGGCGATAAAGAGGCCAGTCGCTCCTGGTGGCTTTTCTCGATGAAGTCTGCGGGTGGCTCCGCGACCTCGGGCGGCATCCAGTCCGGCGCCGCACCCAGCTTTTCGTTGACATCATTCAGCGACTTGTAAACCGATTGCTGCTTCGCGGACGGCGCGCACTGACTTTTGTCCTTGTAGACGATCACGTTCTCCGCCGCTTCCTTCAGTTGAACCAGCTGTTCCAGCGCGAGCTGGCATTCCGCCTGTTCGACAAACTGCATTTTCAGTTCCTGTTCCTGACACACAGTCTTGCCGGCGGGTGCCACGCATTCGCTCAGGGTGAGCACAAATACCTGAATCCACGCTGTGTCCATTGCCCTCTCCTCGGTGCCCGCGGCCAGCGGCTGTGGCGGGCCGTTCTCTTTGAATTATTTGATGCAAAGATTAGCAAATAATTCACCAGATCGTCGTCTCACCGGCCAGGGAACGCCCGGGGCCTTGTGCCGCCTGCGATTCGGTAGAATGACTGTGTTTCACCGGAGTCGGAGCGCCGCGGTCGATGCGAAATAACCATGTTGTCAAATTGAAGCCCGGCCGTGAGAAGTCGCTCCGGCGCAGGCATCCGTGGATTTTCTCCGGTGCCGTTGCCAGCGTAGAAAGCCAGCCGGAGCCGGGGGCTACCGCGCGCGTTGTCACGCAATCTGGCGAGTTCCTCGCGCTCGCGGCCTATTCGCCCTCATCACAGATCCGCCTTCGGGTATGGTCGTTCAATGAGGAGCCGGGCATCGATGCCGCATTCATCCATGGACGTATCGCACGATCCGTCATGATGCGCAGGCAACTTGGCCTGCTCGAAGATGGCGGTGCGTGCCGCCTGGTGTTCGGCGAATCCGACGGTTTGCCCGGGGTCATCGTCGATCGTTACGACAGGCACCTCGTCTGCCAGTTTCTGTCTGCTGCCGCGGAGTACTGGAGAGACACGGTAATCTCTGCGCTCGGCGAATTGCTGTCGCCACTGAGCATTGCAGAACGGTCCGAAGCAAGTGCCAGGCTGAAAGAGGGTCTGCAAGCGCGACGCGGGCTGTTGCGCGGGTCGACACCGGATGCGCCGGTGGAATTCTTTGCCGGCGGGTTGCGGCAACTCATCGACCTGGGCGAAGGCCAGAAGACCGGATGCTATCTCGATCAGAACATCAACCGCTTGCGCGTTGCTGCTTATGCCAGTGGCGCAAACGTTCTCGATGCCTACTCCTATTCCGGTGGGTTCTCGATTGCCGCATTGCTGCATAAAGCGGCAAGTGCAACGCTGATCGACAGCTCGGCCGATGCACTGAATATGGCCGAACGACAGGCCCGGTTGAACGGCGTGGCAGACCGATGCCGATACGCCAATGCCAACGTTCCGGAAGAACTACGCAGACTGCGGGATTCGGGGCAGCAGTTCGATCTCATCGTCCTGGATCCACCGAAGTTCGTCAGCTCGGCACAGCAGCTGAAATCGGGCTGCCGAGGCTACAAGGACATCAACATGCTGGCACTGCAATTGCTCCATCCGGGCGGCGTGCTGGCGACCTTCTCCTGTTCCGGGCACGTCAGCAGCGACCTGTTCCAGAAGGTCGTTGCCGGCGCGGCCGTCGACGTCAAACGCGACGTGCAAATCATCGAACGCTTGACCCAGCCCGCGGACCATCCGGTCGCACTGCAGTTTCCCGAGGCCGAGTACCTGAAGGGCCTCATATTGCGCTGTATTGATTGAGTCAGCGGTGTCGGGGCCAGGTGCCGAACTAGAACGGCCAGACCCACAGGATCATCGGCACCGAAACGATGATGATCAGGATTTCAAGCGGCAGGCCCATGCGCCAGTAATCGCCGAAGCGGTAACCGCCCGGCCCCATGATCAGCGTTTTGTGCTTGTGGCCGATCGGCGTGAGGAAAGCACAGGAAGCCGCGACGATAGCGGCAGCAAGCCGAGGCGACTGGTGGCGTCACCGAGGCGTTCGTCCGCACCGAGCAGAAGCAAAACATCGCCGGCCTTGATACTCAGCTTGCGCAGGTCCTCGCGAAAGCGTTTTCCGCCTCGCGAAACGCCAACAAGTGCGACGCGGTCGCGATACAGGAGTCGCACGTCGCCGACAGAACGACCAATTAGCCGCGACGACTCCGGGACGACGGCTTCCAGCATTTGCAAGTCTTCCTCGTCTACCAAGCCACGGCCAGCTCCGATGTATTCGGGCCCCATGCTGCCGAGGGCACCTTCGATGCTCTCTGGGTGCGCCTCGACCACCAGCGTATCGCCGGCCTGGACTTCGACAACACGGGCGAATCCAGGCATGCGCTCGCCGCCGCGCACTAGCCCAAGAATCTCAACATTGCTTTTTTCCGCCAGTTCATCGAGATCGCGCACTCGTTTACCGATTGCTGGCGAATCGTCGGACACTTTCAGTTCCGCGATGTAATCG
>JAKEGN010000039.1 GCA_022615525.1 Woeseiaceae bacterium | reverse complement strand
GGGCGCCTAGCGCAGATGTTCCGTTACCCAGGCCGGCACCGAGGCCAGAGCGGCGTCCAGCGCCTGCGGATTGCTGCCGCCGGCCTGCGCGAAATCGGGCCTTCCGCCCCCCGTTCCGCCAACTTGTTCCGCTACGGGGCGTATGACGTCTCCGGCCTGGATGCGTTCGATATTGTTTCGCGTGACACCAGCTGCCAGCCGGACTTTGCCGTCATCAATCGAGCCGAGGACTATAACCGCGCTCTGCAACTGGTCCTTGAAGCGGTCGACGGCATCGCGCAAGGTTTTTGCGTCAGCTCCGTCCATGCGCGCCGACAGTACCTTGATGCCATCGATCTCAACGACATTCTGCGAAGGTCCCGACGTTCCGCCGGTCAGAAGCTGTTGCCTGGTCTGCGCGAGTTCCTTCTCCAGTTCTTTGGCGCGCCGGATCAGCTGCTCCACCTTGGGCACGACCTGGTCGCGCTGACTCTTCAGCAGGCCTGCCACGGCATCGAGATTCCGCTGATTGGCATCGATCCATCGCAGTGCGCCTTTTCCAGTCAGCGCCTCGATGCGGCGGACTCCGGATGCTACACCGCTCTCCGAGACAATCTTGAACAGCCCGATGTCCCCGGATCGCTGCACATGAGTACCGCCACAGAGTTCGACCGAGAAATCTCCCAGGCGCAGGACGCGTACCTCGTCATCGTACTTCTCGCCAAAAAGAGCGATGGCACCGGAGTCAACCGCGTCGTCATAAGGCATCAGTTTCGTCTCTGCCGCCGTGTTCTTCCGGATCTCGTCATTGACCAGGTCTTCGATACTGCGCAGTTGTTCACCGCTCACGCCTTCGTAATGCGAAAAATCAAAGCGCAAGCGATCCGGCGCAACCAGGGAACCTTTTTGCGTGACGTGCTCGCCAAGCACCTTGCGCAGGCCGGCGTGCAGCAGGTGGGTGGCGGAATGATTCAGCATGGTTGCGCGACGCCTTTCGGCATCCACGCGGGCGTGCACGGCATCGCCCTTTTTCAGCGTGCCACTTTGCATCTTGCCGGCATGCAGGATTGCGCTGCCGCTCTTCTGCGTGTCGGAGACGACGAAAGTGCCACTTTTCGTTTGCAGTACACCGGTATCACCGACCTGGCCGCCGCTTTCCGCGTAGAAAGGCGTCGACTGCAAAACGACGATCGCGTCCTCCCCCGCAGCCAGGCTGCTCACATCCTCGCCGTTCCTGATTATCGCAATGACGGTCGACTGGCCTTCGGTACCTTCATAGCCGGAAAAATCACTGCAAACATCAACCTGGATCGAGGCGTTCTCCGCAGCGCCGAATTTGCTGGCGGCCCGCGCGCGGTCTCGCTGCACCGACATCTGGTTCTCGAAGCCCGTCTCGTCGATCGTCAGGCCGCGCTCACGTGCAATGTCTGCCGTCAGGTCCACCGGGAACCCGTAGGTGTCGTACAGGCGGAACACGACATCGCCGGGAATCACCTTGCCCTTCATTTTGCTTATGGCCACTTCGAGTATTTCAATACCCTGGTCCAGCGTCTCGGCAAATCGTTCTTCCTCGGCCCGGAGTACCTTCTCCACGTGGGCCCTCGCCTTCAGCAACTCCGGGTAAGCCTCGCCCATCTCGTTGCACAACGGCTTGACCAGCTTGTAGAAGAAACTGTCACCGACACCAAGTTTTTTGCCATGGCGAATTGCGCGACGAATGATCCGGCGCAGCACGTACCCGCGTCCCTCATTACCCGGCAACACGCCGTCGACGATCAGGAACGAGCTGGCGCGAATATGATCGGCAATCACGTTCAGTGAACTCGAGCCATTGTTCTCGACGCCAAGGATCCTCGCAGCGGCGGCAATCAGGTTGGCAAACAGGTCGATCTGGTAATTGCTGTGTACGCCCTGCATGACGGCGGATATCCGCTCGAGGCCCATGCCGGTGTCGACCGAGGGCTTCGGCAGCGGGGTCAGGTTGCCGTCTGCCGCGCGATTGAACTGCATGAAAACGAGGTTCCATACTTCGACGTAGCGATCGCCATCGGCGTCCCGGGATCCCGGAGGACCGCCGGCAATCTCCGGCCCGTGATCGTAAAATATTTCGCTGCATGGGCCGCAGGGACCGGTATCGCCCATGGACCAGAAATTGTCTTTCATGCCCATACGCGAGAATCGCTTTGCATCGACTTTGATCGTCTTCAGCCAGATATCCGCCGCCTCGTCATCCTCTTCGTAGACCGTCACCCAAAGCCTTTCCGGCGGCAGCTGCAGAACCTCCGTCAGGAACTCCCAGGCCAGCCTGATTGCTTCGTCCTTGAAGTAATCGCCGAAGCTGAAATTCCCGAGCATTTCGAAAAAGGTGTGATGCCTCGCGGTATAGCCGACGTTCTCCAGGTCGTTGTGTTTCCCGCCGGCGCGCACGCAACGTTGCGACGTGACTGCACGCTTGTACTTGCGTTTGTCGCTGCCGAGGAACACGTCCTTGAATTGCACCATGCCCGCATTGGTGAACAGCAGGGTCGGATCGTTGCCCGGTACGAGCGGCGAGCTCGGCACGATCTCGTGGCCGCGGTCGCGGAAAAACTCGAGGAATGCCCGCCGCAACTCGTTGCTGGTCATGGTTTTCATAGGGGTGGTTTTCGGGTGGATCCGGCCAAAGCGATGGCCCGCTAGTTTACTGGTTACCAGGAATCATCACCATGATTGCCCATCGCCGACTCGATGTCCGCCTGGGTGAAGCCGCGATACTGCAGAAAACGCATTTGCCTGGCTTTGTCCGAAAAGCTGCGCGGCATGGCCGGTCCGAACTTCTTGCGCCGGACCTCGCGGGCCAGTTCGCGCCAGTCGATGGAGAGATGATGCAGAACCTCGTCGATCAGGCCGGAATCGACGCCCCGCTGCCGCAGGTCGGCTCGCAGCCGGACAGGGCCCTTGCCCCGGTTGACGCGTGACTGCGCGAATGCTTCGATGTAGCGGCGGTCGTTCTGCAGCCCTTCTCCGCTCAGCCGTTCCACCGCCTGCCCGGCAATCCCGGCGTCGAACCCTGCCTTCAGCAGCTTGCCTACCAGTTCGCGCTGTCCGTATTCCCGCCGCGCCAGGTAGTCCATGGCTTTCTTCCGCACTTCGCCAGGGTCGGCCAACCCTTCGGTCTCCCCGGCCGCGAAGAGATCGGCGTTTAGCTCGTTGACGGACTTTTTTGCCCCGGACATTTACGCCTGCTTGGCGATCGATTCCTCTGTTTTCTTTGCCACGGTAGCCGGCAGCAGCTTGGCGCGAATCTTCGCTTCGATTTCGTCAGCGACTTTGGGATTCGCTTTCAGGTACTCACGGGCATTCTCCTTGCCTTGCCCTATGCGATCCTTTCCATAACTGTACCAGGAGCCCGATTTCTCGATGATGTTCTGCGCCACCCCGATGTCGATGAGTTCACCCTCGCGGGAAATGCCTTGACCGTAGAGAATCTCGAACTCCGCCTGCTTGAATGGCGGTGATACTTTGTTCTTCACGACCTTGACGCGCGTTTCATTGCCGATCACTTCTTCGCCTTGCTTGATGGTGCCGATCCTGCGGATATCAAGGCGTACCGATGCGTAAAATTTCAGCGCATTGCCGCCGGTCGTGGTCTCGGGATTGCCGAACATCACACCGATCTTCATGCGGATCTGGTTGATGAAAATGACCATCGCATTCGATCGCTTGATATTGCCGGTCAGCTTTCTGAGTGCCTGCGACATCAGGCGGGCCTGCAAACCCATGTGCGAATCGCCCATCTCGCCCTCGATCTCGGCTTTCGGCGTCAGGGCTGCGACCGAGTCGACGACGATGACATCGACCGCACCGGACCGCACCAGCATGTCGGTGATTTCCAGGGCTTGTTCGCCGGTGTCCGGCTGCGATACCAGCAATTCATCGACATTGACCCCGAGCTTCTCGGCGTAAGTGGGATCCAGTGCATGTTCGGCATCGACGAACGCGGCGGTGCCACCGAGTTTCTGCGCCTCGGCGACGACCTGCAGTGTCAGAGTGGTCTTGCCGGACGACTCCGGACCGTAGATTTCGATTACCCGGCCCCTCGGCAATCCGCCGATACCGAGTGCCACGTCGAGCCCGATGGAGCCCGTGGACACTACCTCGATGTCCTTCGCGGCGCCGGCATCGCCCATGCGCATGACGGAGCCCTTGCCAAATTGCTTTTCGATCTGACCGAGCGCTGCGGCGAGCGCTTTCTTGCGATTTTCATCCATTGTGTCGATTGCCATTGATGCGGGGATTGGGGCCGTGATTATTTCACAAATCACGGGCTTCGGCAGGCCGTCTGGCGACCCGAATCGGGCCTTTATATCAAGAATCACGCCGAAGCTATTGTTTCAGCGGACGGTACTGGACGCCGCCAGG
>JAKEGN010000252.1 GCA_022615525.1 Woeseiaceae bacterium | reverse complement strand
CTGCTGCATTGGACCTCTCCCATACTGACGTCTATACAAGCGCTTCGACGCTGCCACGGCCATTATGGGCCGAGATCCGATGAGGATCTTTCAGATGGGGGTCCATCCCATCTCCTACAGGTGCAACATCGGCTAATCGGGGTCAGGCCACAAATACCAACCCAATGGGGGGCGCACCACGATTGCCGGAAATAGTGGTCTGACCCCGATTGGTCGCCTGCAATGCAGGCTCCGACAGGGGTAATTACGGTGACAGTAATCGTAATTCGGGGCTGCAGGTACGGGCATTGTTTGACAGATCCGCGCGTGTCCGGCAGTTTGCACGGAGCGCGGCTATATCAGCCACGCCTGAGTGCTGTCCGGATGGTGTCCTGAAAACAGGAATTGAAGTCGTAATGCCCCGCACAAGTGTCCGCCGAAAGAAGACAGGGAAAGCCAAGCCATCCGGCAAGTTGCGGATCGGCGACGATTGGAACGCGATCAACATCATCGCGCTGTCGCAAAGCAATCCGCTGAAGGCCGTTGCCGAGTTCGTGGAGAACAGCATCGACGCCAATGCACGCAACATCACGATTACGCGTGGCCGCGAGCAGGGTGATGCATACCTTCGCATCCGTGACGACGGCGCCGGTCTGCCCGTTGACGAAGAGGGCCGCCCCGATTTCCGGTACGTCGCCACTCACATCTGCGATTCGATCAAGCGACAGCTCAAGGCGGACGGCGCGCGCGGCATCCAGGGCGAGTTCGGCATTGGGCTTTTAAGCTTTTGGACAGTCGGTCAGGGGCTGACGATGACCACCGCGGGTACCGACGGCAAGACCTACCAGATGCATATGCAAAAGGGCAGCCCGAGCTACACACTCAGCACGAAACAGACGCTTCTGTTCCCCGACTCAGGCACGGAATTGACGATCAAGCCACTGCTTGCGGGAGTGCGGCAGCTTAACGGCGACAAAATCCAGTGGTATCTCGCTTCGGAACTGCGCGACCGCATTCGCAATTCCGGCGTGAGCATCAAAGTCATCGACCGCACCGCTCGCCGGGAATACAAGGTCGAACCGCGGCAGTTTTCCGGTCGGCTGCTGCACGAGTTACCGCAGGCGACCTCAGTTGACGGCGAAATTTACACGGAGTTGTACCTCGGCGAAGCGGACGCGGGGAACGCTGTGGGCCTGTACCGCTCCGGTACCCGCGTGGTCGGCAACCTGGCGGAGCTCGATGCGTTCGCCCGCGAGCCATGGACCAGCGGATTCCTGCAGGGCATCGTGGACGCTTCGTTCGTCAACTTGACACCCGGCACTCGCACCGGCGTTATTCAGGATGATGCCTTTGAGCGATTCCGTGTGGCATTGCACGATGTTGAAGCGGCGCTGATCCGCATCATCGCTGAGCAGCGCCGTGCCGAGGACGAGCGTGCCAGCCGCAAGATGCTGAACACTATCCGCAAAGCGTTCAAGGAAGCGCTGCTCGCCTTGCCCGCCGAGGAGTACGACTGGTTCGAAATAAAGGACCGTCGCCCGGGGCGTGGAGCGTCGCATGCCGGCGCCGACGAGCCCATCGAAATGGAGGATGATACCGGCGGCGCGCCGCTGGTTGGCCGGCCTGCCGCCGGACCGGGCGAGCAGAAGCAGTTCTTCGAGTATGCCGGTCCGCTATTCAGTGTCCGTGTATCGCCGCAGTCGAGCGTGCTCCCCGTCGGCCAATCGAGGACATACAGAGCGGTGGCGCGCGACCGGTCCCGGATCACGATCGATCGCGATCTCGACTTCAGGTGGCGCATCGTCGAGGGCGCCGGCACGCTGGAAAATGAGCGCTCGGAGATTGTCACGTTCACCGCAGCGGAACAGCCCGGACTCACGCGCCTCGCCGTGACTGCGACCCAGGGTGACATCGTCTGCGAAGGCGAGGCCATTGTCACTGTGACGGATACGCTGCTTCCGGACATGAAGGAACCGGCCGACAATCGGCAGGGCCTGCCGGGATATACTTTCAGGAAAGCCCCCGGAGAATTGTGGCGATCACGCTATGACTCCGAACAGAACGTCATCGTGATCAACAACGGTCACAGGGATTTCGTCTTTGCGTCCCGCAACCGCTCGTTGAAACTGCGTTACATCTGCCGACTGTTCGCCAAGGAGATGGTGCAAAAGAACTTTCCGGGCTACTCAGCGGACGATCTTCTCGAACGCATGATCGAGCTGTCGCTGTATACGGAGGAAAACCTGCGCTGACGAAAGGCCCGGTGACATCGGGTATCTGCAGTTGGCAATGGAAAACCTGCGGGCGCGCGCAATGCGGTGACGACAATCGCGCCAGACTCCGAGCTCCGCGTCGCCTGCACTGCAGGCGCCTACAGGTGCTGCAGTGCAAAAAAAGGTGTTCGATACCTGTGCCGTCGGTGCACCACCGAATGTACGAACTAGTGCGTTTATCCAATGCATAGCCCGTGTGTCCCCGAACTGTATCCCCGTACTACTGTCCCCGAACGGCGGCCTGGCTCACGACCTCTGCATGGCCGGGGCCGCCGGCCACGATGGGTGCGAGGGAGCCGGCGATCATGCCGAACACGGCGAAAGCCAGGCCGACCAGTTGCGGCGGGACCAGGGCGTCCGGCGCGGCCATCTCGGCCAGCAGCCAGCTGGTGAGGCCGAACACAGTCGACAGCAACGCCCCCTGCGGCGTAGCGCGGCGCCAGAACAGGCCGAAAGCGAGCGGCGTAAACGCTGCAACGAGCGTCACCTTGTAGGCGTTCTGCACCATGTCATACATGGAAGAGCCGCTGTTCAGGGCAAAGGTCATGACACCCAGCGTGAACAGCACCAGCACGATGCGGCCGGTGACGAGCAGTTGCCGGTCCGTTAGCTGCCCGCCGAGGAGCGGTTTGAAAATGTTCTCGGAGAAAATCGCGGTAGGCGCGAGCAGCGCGCCGCTCGCAGTCGAGAGGATCGCGGAGAGCAACGCGCCGAAGAACAACACCTGCCCCGCCATCGGCGCATGATTCAGGATCAGGTTCGGCAGGATCAGCTGGAACTCATTGTCATCGCCGGCCAGCATGCTGCGCACCATGTCCGGCTCGATGACAAAGGCCGACACCGCGATGAACATCGGCACGAAAGCAAAGCACAGGTAGAACAGCCCACCGAGCATCGTGCCTCTTGCGGCGGTCGTTTCGTCCTTCGCCGACGTGACGCGCTGGAATACATCCTGTTGCGCGACCGAACCAAGCGCCATCGTGATGAAAGCCGCGGCCACTGCGAGGATGTCGCGCGCCTCGAGCGAGGGCAGCATGACGAACTTGCCCTCGGAAGAAGCAGTCGAGACCACGGCGTTGAAACCGCCGGCTTCGGCGCCGAGCGTGCCGGCTATGTACAGCAGGCCGACAACGATGATGGTCGTCTGGAAGAGATCGGTGAATGCGATTGCGAACATGCCGCCGAAGAGCAGGTAGATAACAACGACTGCGGCACCGAGCATGATCCCGGCATCGAGCTGAATCGCGCCCAGCGACAACACGTTGAAGCAGATGCCGAGTGCCACCAGGTTGGCCGAGGCCCAGCCGAGATACGAGAGTGTGATGGCGATGCCGGTGCTCACCTCCACCGTCTGGTTGTAACGCTTGCGATAGAAATCCCCGATGGTCACCAGACCGAGGCGATAGAACGGGCGGGCGAAGAATAACGCAACCAGCACGAGTGCCGCGGAGGCACCGAAAGGGTCGGCGACTATGCCGTTCAATCCTTCGCTGAGAAACGTCGAGGAAACGGCGAGTATGGTTTCGGCGCCGAACCAGGTCGCAAACACGGTCGCAAAGTTCATGTAAAGCGGCAGACTGTGACCGGCGGCGAAATAGTCGGTGGCCGTGTGCACGCGGCGTGCCGCATACCAGCCTATCCCGATGGTGACAAGTAGGTATATTCCAACACTAGTGACCAGCACGGGGAATCTCCGAATCGCCACCAGGCGCCAGTGTACAACAGGCCCGGAACCTGAGGTACGATTGCCGGAGTGACAGATAACCCACCAGGAGAATTAATTTGAAAACCAGAACGAAAATCGCTTTGCTCGCCGCCGGACTGGCGCTGGCTGGCCACGCATCGGCGCAGGAATCGCTGCTCGAGCACGTAGTCAATGCCTGTGAAGCCGATCTGAAGCAGTATTGCAGCCAGGTCACGCCGGGCGAAGGCCGAATGCTGCACTGTGTCGCGGCTCACGAAGACAAGTTGTCCGGTCAGTGCGAGTACGCATTGTACGAGGCAGCATCATTGCTGCAGCAATTGTCGACTGCAATAGTGTACGTTGCCGAAAGCTGCCAGACGGAAATTCAAACCCTGTGCAGCGACGTCAAGGTTGGCGAGGGGCGAATCCTCACTTGCCTCGAGGAGAACGATGCGAGTATCGGAGAGACTTGCAGGCAAGCAATCTCCGACACCGTCGGCGAGTAAGAATTTGGGGACAGTGATCCTGGACTGAGTCGAAGGTCACTGTCCCCGAACTGCCCAGGGTCACTGTCCTCTAACTTGTCCAGAGTTAGGGTCTCCGTCCCCGATTTCATTCCGGTGCGTGACAGACCACTTCCACGTTATGGCCGTCGGGATCGTGTACGCGATACCGACACCTTGGAAATTCGGATCCAGCGGCGCGGTATTGGTGTCATCCGGGTGCGTGTACCGGCCCCAGTGATTCGCCTGCCAGATATCGACGCGGGCATTTGCCAGCGGCCTGCCCTCAAGATCGGTCACGCGCCCGCGCACCAGGATGACATCGCCCGCGGCGCGTTCGCTGTGCCCTTCGAGCATCGTCAGGTCGACATCCGATTCTGCATGCGGACCGGAAAGGTAGAACGGGCCTTCCGTTTGTGCAGGCGTTTTGCTCAGCGCGCTGGCGATTCCGGGCCCGAGCAATGCAGCGCCGCCGGCCAGGGCACCGAGTTGCTTCGCCACCGTGCGTCGCGAAAATCCGGCTTTCATGATCGCCTGTCCCCGATCGATTGTTGTCACCTTTCGGACAGTGCACTATAGATCATCGTGTGCAGCTTCACCTGGTGCGCGAAGCAGTACGGATTCTACACAGGTTCGGAGTGGAAATTACGCCGGTGTCTGGCAGCATTCGTCGAAGGTATGCGGTCATCGTTGCGACAGCGCTGTTCGTTGGCTTTGCCAGCGTTGCGCAAGCCGATGACAGCGTGACTGCGCGCGCTCATTACCTCGGTAACGCCGGCGTGATGGTCGAGCACGGGGCAACGAGGATCCTGTTCGACCCGCTGTTCCGCGAGGATTTCGACGATTACGAGCTCGTGCCTCCCGAGATGCAGCGCGCGCTGCTTGCCGGCGCTGCGCCATGGGACGGCGTCGATGCAGTGTTCGTCAGCCATTACCATGACGATCATTACGATCCTGCGCTGATGGTAGCGTATCTCAAGGCACATCCCGGGATCCGCATGTACGCACCGGCGCAGGCGGTGGAGAGACTGCACGCGGCCGCGAGCCCGGCCGACGGCGGCATGTTCGAGCGTGTTCACGGCTTGGCGCTGGCTTACGGGGACGCGTCGATCCGTATTGAAATGGATAGCCTGCTGATCGAGGCACTTTTCGTTCCGCATTCCGGCTGGCCGGGCAGCAACACGGAGGTTGAGAACCTCGCGTTTCGCGTGACGCTGGATGGCGCCGCGACCGTGACTCATCTCGGGGATGCGGACGGCGACGTTGTGCACTTCGCTGGTAGCGCGGAACACTGGGAGCAGCGCCGCACGCATCTTGCACTGCCGCCATACTGGTTTCTTTATGGTTCGGACAAAGGCAGTTTGCTGCTTCAGGACCTCAACGCCGACCATGCGACCGGGATACACGTGCCAAAAAGCGTTTCCGACGACCCGTCCGCCCGTCCCGCAGCACTGCAGGGCATAGACCTTTTCACCCGTCCCGGCGAATCGCGCGACATACCGTGATTCGGGGACAGTGGTGCAAATCGAGTGCGATTAGAAGTCGTAGCTGATACCGAAGATCAGCCAGTAGTCGTCAGAAAAAAAACGGTTCGGCCCCTGATCTGAAAAGTCGGTTCCACCCCATGCGGTTCAGTCTTCATCGCGGGTCAGCGGTACGAAACGAACGGAGATGACTTCTTTGACCAGCAATGTCCCGTCGTCCTTTTTCGTCAGTATTTGCAGGGTTTGCACCCGGTTTTGCGCACCGACCGGGACCACCATGCGCCCGCCCGCTGCAAGCTGCTCGACCAGTGGCCCCGGGACCGACTCCGGCGCCGCCGTGACCAGGATGGCATCGAAGGGAGCGTGATCGGGCCAGCCGGCATAACCGTCGCCGACCCTTGTTGTGACGTTGCTGTAACCCAGGCGCTCCAGTGTTTCCGCCGCACGCTTCCCGAGCATCTCGACAATTTCTATCGTGTAAACGTGGCCCGCCAGCCCTGCCAGTACAGCGGCCTGGTAGCCGGAGCCGGTACCGATCTCCAGCACCACGTCGTCCTTGCTTACCTGGGCGAGATCCGTCATCAAGGCGACGATGTAGGGCTGCGAAATGGTTTGCCCGGCGCCGATCGGCAACGGCCGGTTTTCATAGGCGTAACGCTTCTGCTCTTCCGGCACGAACTCGTGGCGCGGAACCTGCCCGATGACTGACAGCGTGCGTTCGCTGATCGGCAGCACACCGTACTCGCTGGCACGCTGCGAGTCGTTGCGCAAGGTTTCTACCAGCGCCTGTCGCTCGGAGTCGTAATCGCTTTGCGCACTCACGGTGCCCGACGCGACGGCAAATGCTATAATTAATGCGGTTCCGGGGAATCTGGCCATTGCAGAAAGCATTCTAAGGAACCTCTGATTAATTCGAAAGTCCCGTCATTGCGAGCGAAGCGCGGCAATCTTATGCTCTGTTTGCCGTGTTCTGCAGATTGCTTCGTCACTTCGT
>JAKEGN010000003.1 GCA_022615525.1 Woeseiaceae bacterium | reverse complement strand
GCCCGCTGGCGCCCATTTCCAGACGAAATCGACTACCGCGAGATCGCTGTCGCCGGAGAAACTCTCTCCGGGTACTGCATCCTCGCCCGCATCGCGCTCGATGATGTCGGCACTAATGTATGACAGCCCTGCCTGCCAGCTGTGGTTGTCACCGATATCGCCGCCGATCTTGCCTGATACTGTCCAGGCATCCGGCGACGTCTCTCCATTGCCGCTCATCGGGAAGCCGGATCCCCAATTGAGTTCGGTGCCCAGCTCGAGAAACATCGGGGTTGGTGCGAGCCAGGTCAACTTCAATCCGTCGGCGATGTACTGGCCGCCGAAAAACGCCTGGTAGGGCAATGGCCGATCCACAAAATCGTCTGCGTGTCGATGAAAACCGTTCAGATAGCCAACGCCGGAAAAATACCGGCCACCCTTTGCAGTCAGGCCGTGGGGCAGGGCCGTGGTCTGGATCCAGGCTTCTTCTGCCGCGATTTCCGTCTCGCCGCCGTCGTCCTCGATCGCCAGTGTCAGATTGCCGAAAAAGCGCGGGTCGATGTTGGCATTCAGATTCAATTCGGACTCGCCAAGCGAAACGCCGGAGCCACCTGGACCGAGTTCGCCGCCCGGTATGAATCCAGGGATAGCCTCCCAGCCCTGGCCAACGTCACTGTATCTTGCCGACAACACGGCCCCGATGGCAGGATTGAAAGCATTCGCAACCGACGGACCGCTCGCGCTGTCGATGGCCGCCTGCTCGGCGATCTCGCGTGCCGCATCAGCGTCCCTGTTGGCCGCGTATGCCGCGCGCTCCGCCTGCTCGAGGCGCCGCTCAAGCTCGCCGATACGTGTTTCGTACTCGCTTTTCGCCGCGGCGAGCAATTGCCTCAGCTCATCGACTTCTGTCGCGAGATCCTGCGCTAATGAGCTGCAATTGGCAGTTACACCAAGCGCGAGTGCCGCCATTTTCAAAAGGGGTCTCATTGCACTTCCCACCTGAATTCTCGGAATCCGACCGGCATGCCAGTCGAAGTCCAATGTCGATCGGAAAACACCGGGTCCCCGCAGGCAAGCTGTGGAGCCGGTCCTGACAAACTCAGGTGATTGCGGGTGGTGATCTCTGGCGCGTGATTGGCGCCGCTGCCGAGCAAAGTGCAGAATCGGCCTCGGCTATGAATGGCGAGTGACCGACATCGGTATCAATTTGCGGGAAAGAGTTCGTGCAGGCCGGAGACGGATGCTGCGCCGCAATGCAAATCAGGCAGCTTGCCACTTGCGCCCGGCCCGGGTCCTGCTCGTGAGCGTGTGCGAGCAACAAGGCATGCGACATCATCAGGGCCATGGCAAACGTGACCTGCCATGTGCGGCAAAAAAGTTTGCTGTGTAGCTGCATACCCACGGACTCTAGCATGATCCATCCGTTGGCCGGCAAGCCCGGTTCAGCCCTGACGCCGTAGCTTCAGCCAGGATAGGAGTCCCGGAACCTGCCGCTCAGAAAGTCCTTCAGCATGACCCAGTCGCCCATGAAGCTGTACAAGGGATACTGAAAGGTGGCCGGCCGGTTGTGCTCGAAAAAGAAGTGTCCGGTCCAGGCGAAACCGTAACCGACCACAAGTCCCGCGAGCAGCAGCAGGTACTGTCCGGTCCAGAGTGCGTAAATCCAGATCAGTAATGCCAGGGAAGTACCAGTGTAGTGCAGTGCCCGGCATGCCGGATGGCTGTGTTCTTTCAGGTAGTAGGGATAAAACTCCGAAAAGCTCGTGAAACTCGTTTGCTGCTCGCTCATGTGGGCTTCCACGTTTCCTGCTGAAGATCATCGTTCGGGCATGGCCGTTTTGCTGATGATAACGCCGATCGCCTGTCAGCCGCCGAATCGCACGCGCATGCCGAGGTACCCGGCGCGGCCCGGCGTCCGGTAGCCGTAGATTTCTTCATAGGTCTCGTCGAGCAGATTGCTCCCGCGGGCAAAAACGGTGAATGCCCGGGAGATATCCCAGCTTGCGGTCAGGCCGAGCAGCCAGTAACTGTCCAGCGTCACGATGGCCGATGGCTCGGGAAACGGCGGGAAGAACACGTCGTCCTGTTCACCACCGTAGTCGGCATTCAGCAAGACGTTGAACCGGTCGTCCATGAAGCGCAGATTGGCATACAGGTTTCCCGTGTGACGGGGGCGCCGTATTTCCTGGACGTCCTGCCCTTGGTCGTCTTCTTCAGTGGTATCGGTGTACGTATACGTACCGCCGACTTCGACCATCCCGCCCGTACGAAAGGCCGCGGCAAATTCGATACCGCTGCGCGCGCTTTTCCCGGGCAGGTTTTCTGCCGTAAACAGAAAGGTGTCAGGATCGAACACGAAGCCGTTGATCTCGTCCCGCAAGTCCTGGCGGAACAAAGTCAGCTGCAGAGCGAGTGCATCGCCCAGAAAGGCTCGGTCAAGGCCGAGGTCGACCGACGTCGACGTTTCGGGTTTCAGACCAGGGTTGCCGAGGAACTGGTCGGGGTAGAAACCGTAGCGTTCGATGAAGGTCGGGGCCTTTTGTCCTGTGCCGATGCTTCCGCGCAAGCGGGTCGTGTCGCTGAGTTCCCAGGCGAGCGCCAGCCGGCCGGTCACGGCATCGTCGAAATCGCTGTAGTTGTCGAACCTGCCGCTCAAGAGCCATGTCACCGGACCCGATGATCTTCCCTGGAAATCCGCCATCAGGCTGTTGACGCTGGTTTCCTGGTCCTGGTTCGGGTTGCCGAAGGTCACTTCTCCGCGTTGTTCAAAGCGCGTGCGCTCATGTTCAGCTGCCACAGACAGAAGATTTTCGTTCAGCGCGATATCGGCCTGGTACGACACGCTGTACCGGTCCGATGCAGTCGACGAATCCACTACGTGGTTCGTAAGGTTACTGTTTTCCGTATCCAGGAAACGCAAATTCAGGTGCTGCACCAGCTTATGCTGCAACGTTTCGAGTCGGGCGCCGAATTGTGCATAGATCTGCCGCGCGTCGGTCGCGACATCGCTGTCGGCCGGCAGGCCGGTCACGACGAAGTCCGTAGAGTCGAATTGTGACCACGCATCGACGGAGCGCAATCCCATGTCGATGGTCAGGTTTCCGGTCGGCCGGTAGACGCCGGACAGGGAGGCTGACGTCATGTCGGAATCGTCAAGCTCGTCGCCGGTACGCGAGACATTGCTGCCGCCGGTACCAAGCCGCTCGAGGCCGTAGGCCAGCGACCAGTTGCCGCCCGCGTTGCCGCCTTGCAGTCCGCCGTTCAGCGTGTCGTACGAGCCGCTTTCCACGTACGCACTGACATCGTTGCGCTCATCGCCACTGCGCGTTATCACGTTGACCACGGCCGCCACGGCATCGCTGCCCCAAAGGGAACTTTGCGGTCCGCGCACGATCTCGATGCGTTCGACGTTGCTCGTGCTCAGGAACTCCCAGCGAAACTCGTCACCGCTGGCCGGATCATTGGCACGCACACCGTCGATCAGGACGAGAACATGATTCGCTTCCGCACCGCGCACACGAACCTGTGTGAGGGATCCGAAGGTCCCCGACTGGCTGATCGCGAAACCTGGCACGGCGCGCAGCAGGTCGGTCACGTAACGGGCTTGCTTGCGCTCGATCTGATCACGGGTAATCACCGTCGTGGAACTACCGACATTGATTCTCGACAGCGGTGAGCGCGACCCCGTCACCAGGATGTTGTCGACCGCACTGTCTCCATCGTCGGAGGACTGCGCGAACGACGGGTTGACGACCAGGAATGTAACGCAAAGAACGAACAGACGTGAAGTCATCGGCGCTCTCCCGCGAGGCTCCCCGCGCCTTGCGTAAAGGCTCGATGCGGAGGAGGGGAGAGATTCCGTAATCTCCACCGTATCGCCCGCCGCGATCGAGTTGTGGACCAATCGCCAGGCCGGTCTCCGGACTCATGAGTGGCGCTTCGTAGCGCCGCGTCGATTGCCTTCCCACGCCAATAGCGCGCAGTGGCTAAAATAATCGACTGACTCATTCACCGTTGCGGGGGCAGTGACGGGTTTGCACCGATGTGACGCACCGTCTTCCCGTTTGTCATCCGGCGCGACGCGCTGAATGACCACCTGGCGAAATCGCCTTGCACGATACGTCAGGGCACGGGTGTTTGCAAGAATCGAAGCCAGGTACGGGTACCATGGACAAAGCAGCGTGAGTCCGGCAACACTTGCGTAACGAGCCGTGGTTCATCACTCAGTGGAGAAAAGCTTTGAATACATACGACTATGTCGTCGTCGGCGCTGGTTCATCCGGTTGCGTCATTGCCAATCGTCTGACCGAAGATCCGGAAATCTCAGTGCTGCTGCTCGAAGCGGGCACCGGCGATGATAATACGGCGATCGATGATCCCCGCGCGTACGTTCAACTCTTCGAGTCACCATTGGACTGGGCCTATGTTACGGCGCCGGAGCCGGAATTGAATGGACGATCCATCAAGTGGCCGCGTGGAAAGGTTTTGGGCGGCACCAGCGCGATTAATGCGATGATGTACGTTCGCGGTAACCGCGCCGACTACGATCATTGGGCGAGCCTGGGCAACCCCGGCTGGGGGTACGACGACATTTTCCCGTACTTCCTCAATTCGGAACGTAACTCGCGGGGTGCATCAAGGTGGCACGGTGCTGATGGCCTGCTCGATGTTACAGATCCGGAAGCGCCACATCCGTACTCGCTTGCATTTCTCGAGGCAGCGGTACAACTGGGTTACGCTCGCAACGCGGATTTCAATGGAGCACGCCAGGATGGCACAGGGCTATTCCAGCGCACCATCCGAAACGGAACCCGGTGCAGCACCGCCCGGGCCTTTCTCCATCCGGCGCGTGCCCGGACAAATCTGCATCTCTTGACAGATGCCAAGGTCACGCAAGTCGTATTCGAAGGCAAGCGCGCTACAGGGATCCGCTATACAGAAAATGGCATCACACACGAAGTAGGCGCGTTTCGCGAAATCGTATTGTGTGGTGGCACGATCAATTCTCCGCAGCTACTTATGCTTTCGGGCATCGGTCCGGCTGATCATCTGCGAAACCTTGGAATACGGGTACTGACAAATTTGCCCGGCGTCGGTCAGAACCTGCAAGACCATCCCATGACGAGATTCCGTTGCTGGACGTCATCCCATCGACCAGTGCATGCGTCGAGCAATCTTGTGGAAGCCGGGTTGTTCTGCAGCGTGGGACGGGACCTCGTTGCGCCCGATATCTATATGCATTTCCTGCCAGTCGCAACTGTGGAAACTCGGAATGGCAAGGAGCGCGCGGCGTTTTCGATCGTGTCGGTCGTGTTGCGGCCGAAGAGCCGCGGCTCGCTGCAATTGCAATCCCCGGACCCGGCAATCGCACCGGTCATCCACGCTGGATACTATTCAGAGCACGCGGATCTCGCACTTATGATCGACGCACTCAAGATCGCGCGAAGGCTGACACGCACGCGGGCCTTTCAAGGCATTTATCTCGAGGAAGCCGTACCCGGTGAGGGCATCGACAGCGATACCACACTGGAGGCCTACGTCCGTGAAACGGGTGACACTCTCTTTCATCCGGTAGGTACCTGCAAGATGGGAACCGACCCGCTGGCGGTAGTCGATCCTCGTCTACGCGTACACGGCGTCGAAGCTCTGCGGGTAATTGATGCCTCCGTCATGCCCACGATTACATCAGGTCCTACCAATGCTCCGGCCATAGCGATCGGAGAAAAAGGCGCAAGCATGATCAAAGAGGACCGTGCCGCCAATGGATAAGCGAGGGCCGTCGCCAGCAAGAACCATTCATTGAAGTCGGCCGAGCGACGCTGAAATCGACTGCAGTAATGCCTTGGTCGCGATTTGATGTCACCGGGTGGCCTGCCCCGTAAAGTGATTCCTATGCGTATAATGTATATTATGTTAAATTACTGACAGATGTTGCCAGGAACCGCATGGGCGGGCCGGCCGCCCTTCCTGTCAGCTGGATTCAGCTCAGCCAGCCGAAAGCGCCCCCGGTCATCAACCCATACAGCAGTGCGTCCAGCAGGTTCTTCGCGGTGACTGAATACGGGCGCGCGAACCAGATGCTTTCCTGGATATAGGCAATCCCGTAAGCCGCGAAAGCTGTGGTGCCTGCAACGCGGAATACCTGCAGGTAACTTGCATCCGCCGTCAATGTCCGACTCACCATGTAGGCGCACAGCACACTGACCAGGATGTTGTAAATGAACGAGGCCACCAGCATCCCGCCCATCTTCGGCGGTCCGGACGGCATGATTGCGAGCGTTGCCACCGGGCCTTCCTGCATTTTCTTTTGCATCTCCGGTTTCGACATTTCCTTGAAATCGGGGCAGAAAGGAATGCTGTAATAGCCCGGGCTCATACCGCGCAAGGCCGCTCGCGCAGCCTCTTCGTCACGTGTCTTCGCGTAGTCGTTCTTGTGCCAGCCGAAGACCATCCAGACCAGGGCGCTCAAGATCCAGGCAAGGACCGCGGCGCACAATATCGGCATCCAGAGACCCATGATGCTCACGATGTACCCCCTTTGTTGTTGTTGTGGGTGCGACTGCCTGAGGGCGCTGATTCTAACAACGATTACCTGGGCTGTGTTACGGCGCCCGCTGCCGTGCTCTTGCCGGCAAACGGGTCGGCAAAACGCGGATCGTGCAGGACCGGTTCGTCGGTCAGTGCGGCGAGGAAATCAAGCAACTCGGCACGCTCCTGGTCGCTCAGCGAAAAGCCTTTTATGAACGGCGACTTGTATGGATTTCGGCTGCCGTCCCCTGCCCTCGAGCCCTGTGCAATTGAACGCCCGCCCGCCTCGTAATGGCGTATCACTGCATCCAGTGTTTCGAGACTGCCGTCATGCATGTAGGGCGCGGTGACGCTGATGTTGCGCAGTGTCGGCGCCTTGAAGCGGCCCATGTCGCGCCGTTCGCCCGTGATATCGAAGAGGCCGGTATTGTCCGGCGGGTAAGCACCGGTGCCGGCAATGTTGTAAAGGCCGTTGTTGTGAAACCCCACGCTTTCGATGACTGAGTCCGCGTGTGTGCTGCTGTCAGTAAACTGGACGCCGCCATGGCAATGGAAGCACTCCAGGCGTTCCGAGAAAAACAGCGCCATGCCACGTACCGCCGATGTCGACAGGGCCGAAGCATCGCCGTGCAAATAGCGGTCGTACGGAGAATCGAACGACACGATACTTCGGACGAAGCTGGCGATCGCACGTAACAGGTTCAACAGCGAGTACGGATCTGCGTCACCGGGGAATGCCTGCGGCACGGCGCTGCTGTAGTACGGGTCCTGCCGCAGCAAGGCCAGGATCTCGTTTTCTCGGCCAACCACTCCCATCTCGACCGGGTCCTCACCGAAGAGCGGCGTCAGCGCCTGGATTTCGAGGCGGTCAACCAGGTGGTTGGCCCAGTTCAGGCGTGCTGCGTAAGCGACATTCACCAGGGACATTGAACTGCGTGGATGCAGCTCGCCGGTCGCACCCACTGCCTGGGCAAGACCGTCCGTGAATGCGAGCGACTGGCGGTGACAGGTCCCGCAGGACGTCGTCCCGTTGATCGAGAGGCGCCGGTCATAGAACAGGTGTCGGCCCAGTTCGACTTTGGCCTCGCTCATCGGGTTGTCCGGCGGTGTCCGTGGCAATGGATAGCTCTCCGGCAGGTTCCAGGTGTAAGGCGCTGCCGGATTCAGCAGGATGACGAGCGGGATTGCCAGGACCAGCGCAATGCCCGTGGCGGCCAGTGCAACCCTCACGGAGCGCGTTCGCCGCGAAACACGCGTTGCGGCGGGGCGTCGGCGACGGGGCCGAATGGCAGGCCGAGGGTCGCAAACGCCGCTGCGCAAGTCAGTTCATCCGGTCCCGAGGAGCAATCCGATCCCGTACCATCGTCCAGGTCGACACCTTCCGTGAGGCGCATGAGGTCGATCACGATCCGGTCCTGGCGGGGATCGAAGTCGGTAAGCGTGACCGCAACCCG
>JAKEGN010000251.1 GCA_022615525.1 Woeseiaceae bacterium | reverse complement strand
TTCGCCGACCGGTATTTGATCGAAAAACCCTTATATCAAGCCGGAAACGGCTTGATATAAGGGTTTCGGCGGGTATAATGGCGGGCTCGCAGAATCTGGCCGGTCGGGAGTCGGCCAGGATCTTGAAAGGCGCAACAGAGTCGAAAGCCCGTTGACGCATAAATGTTAGGTACCCCGAAACCCAAGGGTGTACTCGGCAAATCCCGAAAAGCCGGTCAACGTGCCGGATCAGGGTCAGCTTCAAGCGGTGGAACATAAGTGACTTGTTTCGCTGGATGGCTGGCCCTTTCGCGTGTCTGAAGGGAGCGCGAAAAAACGAAGACACGGACGACCTGCAGGAGCCCGCAATGCGGGCGACAGCGGATCCAAAGATAAACAGCGTCGGCCAACCGTAGTCGGCGCATAGAGCGAACACATACACAGAAACCGTTTTGGATTGACGTCGGCCAATCGCAGTCGACGCGAGGTTTACGAGATGACAATGGGTCTTGTTGGCCGCAAGTGCGGCATGACGCGCGTCTTCACGGTAGAGGGTGACTCCGTCCCCGTGACCGTGATCGAGGCACAACCAAACCGTGTTACCCAGGTCAAGACCGTGGAGAACGACGGCTATCGTGCGCTGCAAGTCACTGCGGGCAGCAAGAAGGCATCGCACGTATCCAAACCGCGTGCAGGACATTTTGCTGCAGCCAAAGTCGACGCGGGCGATCTGACCATGGAATTTCGCCTGGACGAAAGGGACACGGGCGAATTTGCTCCCGGTGCCGAAATACGTGTCGACCAGTTCAAGGTGGGGCAGCGCGTCGACGTGATCGGCACGTCCATCGGCAAAGGCTACGCAGGAACGATCAAGCGGCACAATTTTGCCGCGCAGGATGCGAGCCATGGCAACTCGCTGTCGCATCGCGCCCCAGGCTCGATCGGCCAGAACCAGTCACCCGGCCGGGTCTTCAAGGGCAAGAAAATGTCCGGTCACATGGGCAACGTACGACGAACCGTGCAAAACCTCGAAGTCGTGCGCGTAGATGCAGAGAAGAACCTGATCCTGGTGAAGGGCGCGGTTCCCGGGCACAGTGGCGGCGCCGTGTATGTCCGCCCGTCGGTCAAGGCGAGGAATGCATCGTGAAACTCAAGATGCAGGGCAGCGGCACCGTTGATGTTGCAGAAGCCAGCTTCGGCGCAGAGTTCAACGAACCGTTGGTGCACCAGGTGGTCACCGCGTTTCTCGCCGGCACCCGTGCCGGAACCAAGGGACAAAAGAATCGTGCGGCCGTTCGCGGCGGCGGCACCAAGCCCTGGAACCAGAAGGGCACCGGACGTGCGCGTGCCGGAACGATTCGAAGCCCGCTGTGGGTGGGCGGTGGCCGTACGTTCGCTGCCAAGAATCGTGATTTCAGCCAGAAGGTCAACAAGAAAATGTACCGCGCCGCGCTGCGGTCGGTTTTCTCGGAGCTGGTCCGGCAGGATCGCCTGGTCGTTACCGAATCGATCCAGATGAAGGCGCCGAAAACCAAAGAACTTGCGGCGTTGCTGAAGAAGCTCGGCCTGGACAATGTCCTGATCGTTAACGAAGCGTTCGACGAGAAAGTGTTCCTGTCGGCGCGCAACCTGCCGAACGTCGGCATTTGCGAAGCTTCGTCCATCGATCCGGTCGCGCTGATGCGATTCGAAAAGGTGTTGATTTCGCTGCCGGCGCTGAAGCTGATCGAGGAGCGATTGTCATGAGCGCGAGCGTGCACCAGGAAAAACTGATGTCGGTCATATACGGGCCGCACCTGTCGGAAAAGGCGCACGAAGCGGCGACCCACAACCACATTGTGTTCAAGGTTCGCACCGATGCGACCAAGAATGACATACGCAAGGCGGTCGAGTTGATGTTCGACGTCAAAGTCGACGATGTGACCGTCGTCAACTATGCGGGCAAGGTGAAACGGCATGGCGCGACTCATGGACGTCGCGTTGCGTGGAAGAAAGCATATGTGCGGCTCGCCGAAGGCAGTCATATCGACTTCCTGGGCGGCGAATAGGATCAAGGGTCAGTATCATGCCATTGCAAAAATCCAAACCGACTTCGCCGGGGCGCCGGTTTCAGGTCGCGGTAAAGACGCCGGGCCTGCACAAGGGCAAGCCGCACAGCAAACTGGTTTCGACCAAGAAACGCACCGGCGGCAGGAACCACAACGGCCACATTACGGTGCGTCACCAGGGTGGCGGACACAAGAAACAGTATCGCGCCATAGATTTCAAGCGCGACAAGGACGGTATCGTCGGTATCGTGGAACGGCTCGAATACGATCCGAACCGCAGCGCGCACATCGCATTGATCAAGTATGCCGACGGAGAGCGGCGCTACATACTCGCGGCAAATGGCCTCGAGGCTGGCGCACAGGTCATGAGCGGTGAAGATGCACCGATCAAGCCCGGCAACACGTTGTCGCTACGCAGTGTCCCGGTCGGTACGACGGTGCACAACATCGAGATGAAGCCCGGCAAGGGCGGACAGTTGATTCGTTCAGCCGGCGGCGGTGCACAGCTCGCGGCGCGCGAAGGTGGTTACGCCACTTTGCGTTTGCGATCCGGTGAAATGCGTCGCGTGCACGTCGATTGCCGGGCAACGATCGGCGAAGTCGGACACGGCGAGCACAACCTGCGCAAGTACGGCAAGGCCGGCGTGATGCGCTGGCGCGGCATACGCCCGACGGTGCGTGGTGTGGCAATGAACCCGGTCGACCATCCGCACGGCGGTGGCGAGGGCAAGACCTCGGGCGGACGGCATCCGGTCAGCCCGTGGGGCACGCCGACCAAGGGCAAGAAGACGCGTCGCAACAAGCGAACGGACAACATGATCGTTCGGCGCAGGAAGAAGAAGTAGCAGGAACAACATCAGACCCTCCGGTTGGCTTCAGCGAACTTTGAACGCACAGAAGTCATGTTGACCGCAGGGACGAAATACAGAGGAGTTGGTGGTGCCACGTTCAGTTAGAAAAGGTCCGTTTGTCGATACGCATCTGGCCAAGAAAGTGTCGGAAGCGGCGGCCAGGAGTGACCGTCGGCCGATCAAGACCTGGTCGCGGCGTTCAATGGTACTGCCCGACATGGTCGGGCTGACGATTGCCGTGCATAACGGACGCCAGCACGTGCCGGTACTGATTTCGGAGAACATGGTGGGTCACAAGCTGGGCGAATTCGCGGCAACGCGGACGTTCCGGGCGCACTCCGGTGACCGGAAGACCGTGAAAACGGAAGAGTCGTGAAAACGGACGGGTAAGGAGCAGGACTCATGAAAGTTGCAGCGATTCTACGGTATGCGCGCGTTTCTCCACAGAAGTGCCGGCTGGTGGCCGACGAAATTCGTGGAAAGAACGTCGACGATGCTCTCAAAACATTGTCTTTCACGACAAAGAAGAGTGCACACATCGTGAAGAAAGTTCTCGAGTCAGCCATTGCCAATGCCGAGCACAACCACGGCGCGGACATTGACGAGCTCAAGGTAACGAATATCGAAGTGACCGCGGCGCCGATGTTCAAGCGCTACATGGCAAGAGCAAAGGGACGCGGTGCACGTATTCTCAAACGCAACAGCCACATTACGATTCGCGTCGGCGACGAGTAAAGAGACAGATAATGGGACAGAAAGTACATCCAACAGGTATTCGCCTTGGGATCGTCAAGGACTGGTCCTCCAGATGGTATGCCGACAAAAAGATGTTCCCGAAATACATTTTCATGGATCACAAGCTTCGGGACTACATCAAGGAGAAGCTGAAGGAAGCGTCGGTCAGCCGCATTACGATCGAGCGTCAGGCCAAGAAAGCCAACATCACGATATTCACGGCGAGGCCGGGCATCGTGATCGGCAAGAAGGGCGAGGATATCGAAAAGCTTCGTGCCGATGTGGCCAAGATGATCGGCATGAATATCCAGGACGTCCGAATCAATATCTCGGAAGTCAGGAAGCCCGAGCTGGATGCACAGCTGGTGGCGGAGGGCATCGCACAGCAGCTTGAGCGCCGCGTCATGTTCCGGCGCGCGATGAAGCGTGCCGTGACCAACACGATGCGTGTCGGCGCCGAGGGCATCAAGGTGAAGGTCGGCGGACGCCTGAATGGCGCCGAGATCGCACGGTCGGAGTGGTATCGCGAAGGCCGCGTTCCACTGCATACCTTTCGTGCGGACATCGACTACGGATTTTCCGAGGCACGGACGACTTACGGTGTCATCGGCGTGAAGGTCTGGATCTTCAAAGGCGAGGTCTTCGACAAGCAGGAGCTCGCGACGGCGGAAGTACAGGAAGCTGCGGCTGCGGCCGGACGCTAACAGGAATGCAGGAACATGTTACAGCCAAAACGTACAAAGTTTCGTAAACAGTTCAAGGGACGGAACCGCGGTCTGGCACAACGCGGCAGTTCGGTTTCATTCGGTGAATACGGGCTGAAAGCAACGGAACGCGGCCGGCTGACGGCACGGCAGCTCGAGGCGGCACGTCGTGCGATGACACGCCACATCAAGCGCGGCGGCAAGATCTGGATTCGCGTGTTTCCGGACAAGCCGATTACCAAGAAGCCGCTGGAAGTCCGGCAAGGCAAGGGCAAAGGCAACGTCGAGTACTGGGTATGCCAGATCCAGCCAGGTCGCGTGCTGTATGAAATGGAAGGCGTGACAGAGGAAATTGCGCGCGAAGCATTCCGGCTGGCGGCGGCAAAACTGCCATTCCCGACCGCCTTCGTGACACGAGTGGTGATGTGATGAAAGCCAGTGAGCTGAGAAGCAAAACGCGTGATGAGCTGGCTACGGAGCTGCTGAGCCTGCGCCGGGAACAATTCAATCTGCGCATGCAGCAGGCCACCGGTCAGCTGAATCGCCCGCACGAGTATTCGCGGGTAAGAAAGGACATTGCACGTCTCAAGACCGTGATGAACGAGCTCGAGCGTAAAGGTGAGGACAAATGAGCGAAGACATGAAGGTCGCCGGCGAGAAATCGAAGCGTACCCTTGTCGGTCGTGTCGTCAGTAACAAGATGGACAAAACCGTATCTGTATCGATCGAACGCCTGGTCAAGCACCGGGAGTATGGCAAGTACATTCGGCGCAGCAACAAGATGATGGCGCACGACGAGAAGAACGAGTGCAACATCGGTGACCGGGTTGCCATCAGCGAGTGCCGGCCGATCTCGAAGAACAAGGCCTGGCAGGTAGTGGAAATTCTGGAGCGGGCGCCCGAGCAGCAGTAAGCCGCTGCTTTTCGCCAAATAATTTTGACTGACGGATTACAGCCATGATTCAGATGCAGACAGTTCTTGATGCGGCCGATAACTCGGGCGCAAGACGCATACAGTGCATCAAGGTGCTCGGCGGATCGAAACGTCGCTACGCGGGTGTCGGCGACGTGATCAAGGTGAGCATCAAGGACGCGATACCGCGCGGCAAGGTGAAGAAGGGCGAGGTGTACAACGCGGTTGTCGTGCGCACGCGCAAAGGTGTGCGCCGGAAAGACGGGTCGGTTATTCGCTTCGATGGAAATGCAGCAGTACTGCTGACTGCCAAGCTTGAGCCGATCGGCACGCGCATTTTCGGGCCGGTCACGCGCGAGCTCAGAACGAATCAGTTTATGAAGATTATCTCCCTGGCGCCGGAAGTCCTTTAGGACCTCGCCGGGAACGGAAAGCGAAATGAACAAGATCAGGAAAGGCGACGAAGTGATCGTGACGACGGGCAGGGACAAGGGCCGTCGCGGCACCGTTTTGAACGTATTCGACGACGGCAGGTTGCTGGTCGAAGGCATCAACGTGTCGAAGAAGCACCAGAAGGCGAACCCGAACATGGGCGTTCAGGGCGGCATCGTCGACAAGGAAATGCCGATTTCGGTGTCGAACGTGCTGCTGTTCAACCCGAAGACCAAGAAAGGCGACCGGGTCGGCATACGCATGTCCGAGAAGGGTAAGGATGGCAAGACCCGAAGGGTCAGGATTTTCAAGTCCAGCGGCGAGACCGTGGACATCTAGTGTAGGAGCCCACATCGCGGGCGACCGATGACGACACCGTACAAACAGAATTGAGCAAAGCAATGGCAAGACTACAGAAACAATACCGCGAAGAACTGCACGGCCAGATCCAGAAAAAACTGGGTATGAAGAACGCGATGCAGGTACCGCGCATCACCAAGATTACGCTGAACATGGGCGTGGGCGAGGCCGTGGCCGACAAAAAAGTGCTGGACGCCGCCATTGCCGACATGGAGAAGATCAGCGGACAGAAGGCCGTGCGCACACTGGCGCGTAAGTCGGTTGCCGGGTTCAAGATCCGCGACGGCTACCCGATCGGCTGCAAGGTGACATTGCGCCGCGCTCGCATGTACGAGTTCCTGGATCGCCTGGTGAACATCGCGATTCCGCGAATTCGCGACTTTCGCGGCCTGAACCCGAAGTCTTTCGACAAGCAGGGCAACTACAGCCTCGGCGTGCAGGAACAGATCATTTTCCCGGAGATCAACTTTGACCAGATCGATGCCATCCGCGGTTTGGACATCACGATCTCCACGACGGCGCGAAATGCCGAGGAAGGCCGGGCGCTGCTCGAGGCGTTCAACTTTCCGTTCAAGAAGTAAGGTTTTTTTGAGATCACCCCGGTTTTTGATTTTGACCAATTAAAGAGTAATCAGAGAAATGGCCAAGACGTCGGTATTGATGCGTCAATTGAAGCGCGAAAAGCTGCAGAAGCGATTCGCGAAGAAGCGCGCCGCGCTGAAAGCGACGGTACGCGACCTGAATGCCACCGATGAGCAGAAGGCGGCGGCGCAGGCGAAGCTGAATGCCATGCCGCGCGATTCCAGCAAGTCGCGGCAGCGTAATCGCTGCGCCATTACCGGCCGGCCGCGCGGCGTTTACCGAAAGTTCGGCCTCTCCCGCAACAAGCTGCGTGAAGCCGCGATGAGTGGCGAGATTCCCGGATTGACCAAGGCCAGCTGGTAAGCACCGGTTTAACAGAGACGACCACTATGAGTATGACCGACCCGATTTCCGACATGCTGACCCGTATCCGCAACGGGCAGAAGGCACGCAAGATGAGTGTCACCATGCCCTCATCGACGGCGAAGCTTGCTGTTGCCCGCGTGCTGAAGGACGAGGGTTATGTGACCGAAGTCTCCGAAGCCAAAGACGGCGAGAAGACGGAACTGACGATCGAACTGAAGTACTTCGAAGGCAAGGCCGTCATTGAGCACGTCAGGCGGGTGAGCAAGCCCGGCCTGCGTATCTATCGCGGCAGGCACGACCTGCCGAAAGTACTGGGCGGACTCGGAATTGCGATCGTCTCGACATCGGCCGGTGTCATGAGCGACCGCCAGGCTCGTGAAAAAGGCATCGGCGGCGAAGTGCTGTGCATCGTTTCCTGATGCACCAGGCAGCAGCGCGTTAAGGCAGAGATACGAATATGTCCAGAGTTGCAAAATATCCGGTTGAGATCCCCAAGGGTGTGGAGTTCAGCCAGAGTGGGTCGACGGTGACGATGAAAGGCAGCAAGGGCTCGTTGTCCCTGGTGCTGAGTCCGGAAGTCGAACTTAAACACGAAGGCAACCAGGTGCTGGTGACGAGGCGTTCGCATTCGCAGGTTGCGAGCGCGATGTCCGGCACCACCCGCGCCCTGCTGGCGAACATGGTCAAGGGTGTGGTCAAGGGTTTCGAGAAGAAGCTGGAACTGGTAGGCGTCGGTTATCGCGCCCAGGCACAGGGAAACAAGGTGAACCTGACACTCGGCTTTTCGCACCCGCTGGTTTATGAATTGCCGAAGGGCATCACGGCGGAAACGCCGAGCCAGACCGAGATCGTCATTCGCGGTGCGGACAAGCAAGTGGTCGGCCAGGTGGCAGCGGAGATTCGACGCTACCGCAAGCCCGAGCCATACAAGGGCAAGGGTGTTCGTTACACGGACGAGCACGTGGTCATCAAGGAAGCCAAGAAGAAGTAGCTGCGGGCGGCGTTGGCCGCCGGGCTTAATCGAACGAGAAACGTATGAAACTGGACAAGAAGCAAAATCGACTGCGTCGCGCGACCAAAAGCCGGGCGAAGATCCGCGAACTCGGTGCGACCCGCCTGAGCGTGCACCGCACACCGCGGCACATCTATGCGCAGATCATCGCCGGCGACGGCGGCACTGTGCTGGCGGCTGCATCGACGCTCGAGGCCGACGTGCGCAAGAACACCAAGAGCACGGGCAACACCGCGGCGGCGGCTATCGTCGGTGCGCGCATTGCCGAGAAAGCCAAAGCGGCCGGCATCGATACCGTGGCATTCGATCGCTCCGGTTTTCGTTACCACGGACGCGTGAAAGCGCTTGCCGATGCGGCGCGTGAAGCGGGATTGAAGTTCTAACAGCTGGGCAAACAGGGCGGCACCGTTACGCTGCCGGGACATAACATGGCAAGAAATGAACAATCACAGAGCGCCGACGATCTTCTCGAGAAGCTGGTCGCCGTCAATCGCGTAGCCAAAGTCGTCAAGGGCGGACGCCAGTTCGGCTTTACGGCATTGACCGTCGTTGGCGATGGCAAGGGCCGTGTCGGCTTCGGTTACGGCAAAGCGCGGGAAGTGCCTATCGCGATCCAGAAAGCGATGCAGGCGGCGCGCAAGAACATGATCAGGGTGAACCTGAATAACGACACGCTGCAATACGCGAAACAGGGCCGTCACGGTGCGACGCGTGTATACATGCAGCCGGCATCGGAAGGTACCGGTCTCATCGCCGGTGGTGCAATGCGCGCGGTGTTCGAATGCGCCGGCGTACGCAACGTGCTGGCAAAGAGTTACGGGTCGCGTAATCCGATCAACGTCGTGCGAGCGACGATGGGTGCTTTGGAGCAAATTCATTCGCCAAAGCACATTGCGGCGAAGCGCGGCAAGAAAATCAAGGAAATTCTGGCCTGATTCCGCTGGAAACCGGACCGGACGAACTAAAGAGATACGACGATGGCGGAGCCAAAACTGTTGAAAGTAACGCTGACCAAGAGTCGCCACGGGCGGATCAAGAGCCACCGCGACTGTGTTGCCGGCCTGGGGCTGTCGAGAATACGCCAGAGCGTCAAGGTGTTGGACACGCCGCAGTCACGAGGGCTGATCAACAAAGTTTCTTACATGCTTTCGGTAGAGG
>JAKEGN010000038.1 GCA_022615525.1 Woeseiaceae bacterium | reverse complement strand
TTCTCGCGCAAAGTCCGGTACACGTTGTCGGCGGCGGCTGCCATTGCACGGTAGGCAGACAATGGATAAAGCGCGAGCCGTATTCCCGCTCCTGCGAGTTCGTCGGTCTTGAACAACGGGGTCTTGCCGAATTCGGTCAGATTGGCAAGGACCGGCACCTTTATCGCTCGCGTGAACTGCTGGTACTCGTCGAGCGTCGTCAGCGCTTCCGCAAAAATCATGTCGGCCCCGGCCTCGACGTAGGCCGCCGCGCGATCGACCGCGGCCTGCTGCCCTTCGACGGCGTGTGCGTCGGTACGCGCCATGATCACGAACTTGTCATCCGTGCGCCCGTCGACCGCCGCCTTGATTCGGTCCGACATCTCCGCGGCTTCGACGAGTGCTTTGCCGGGGCGGTGTCCGCAACGCTTCGCCGACACCTGGTCTTCGATATGGCATGCGGCGGCGCCGGCACGAATCATTTCGCGCACGGTGCGGCCGATCATGAACGCGCTTCCCCAACCGGTATCCGCATCCACCAGCAACGGCAGGTCACAGGCATAGGTAATGCGGCGAATGTCTTCACAGACATCCGAGAGCGTGGTCATGGCGAGGTCGGGCAATCCAAATGACGCATTCGCCACGCCAGCGCCGGACAGGTAGATGGCCTCGAATCCGGCCCTGCGGGCCAACAGTGCCGAATAGGCATTGATGGTGCCGACGACCTGCAAGGGACGTTCCTTTTCGAGGGCTTGCCAGAATCTGTTGGCGGCGCTGGAGGCCATGTTGCGCTCCCGTCAGGGCTGAGATTTTAATGCCGATCAGAATCCCGGACCTGACTTGCCGCGTTCAGTCCCTGTGAGGCTGAATCGCAGGCAGGCGACGTCGGGGGCGGGCATTCTAAACCAGCGCACCGTCGTTTCCCAAATGAGGAGAATCGGGGTCGCACCGCGAACTTCGGTTGAGCTACAGCGCCACGACGCCATCCCTTTCTCACTCGGAAATCCTAACTCGCGCGAAAGGGATGGCGTCGTGGCGCTGTAGCTGTAAGCGGTCGCCCGCAATGCGAGCTCCTACAACTGGCTTTCAGGGGCAATCTTCTGAAACCAGGCCTTAAAGCGCAGCCAGCCGCTGGCCAGCGGCTCGCTGGTCTCGACTACCGGCGTGCCGTCGACCAGGCCGTGCCACTCAAGACTACCGTCCTCATCCTGTTCGAGTTTGTAGCTGAATCCGGGCAGCCTTGCCCTGAAACGCTCGACCATGGGCCCGACCATCTCCGCCGAATCAATCAATACGCCCATCTCGGTATTGATGTCGATGGCACGCGGATCCAGGTTGAGCGAGCCGACGAATAAATACCGCCGGTCGATTGCGACGAGCTTCGTATGCAATGTCAGCGTATCCAGTTTTTCGCCCGTGTCCGGGTTGACCGATGTGGCATTGGCACGGGCTTCGTAAAGCTCCACACCGGCCTCGATCAAGCGCTTGCGATAGCCAGCGTAACTCGAGTGCACGGCGACGTGATTGGTCGACGCCAGCGAGTTGGTCAGTACCGTTACCTCTACCCCCTTGTTCACGACTCCGGCCCAGAAATCCAGGCCCGTCTCTCGCGGGATGAAATAGGGATTGATGACGACGACTTCCGACTCTGCCCTGTCGATGACTGTCGCCAGGCGCGTAACCAGGATCTTCTGGTCGTTCGATATTTCATTCAGCAGTTTGTCCGGATCGTCGGTGATGACCTCGGCATCGGCCGGATAAAACATTGCTTTGCGGTCCACCAGGTCTTTCACCAATGGTGTCTCGATGGACCGAAGATAGGTCTCCCGCCCGGTGGTGTTCATCGCCAGTAGCATTTCCTCGCGCAAAGCCTCGTAAGATCCGGCGTCACGCTTCAGGGAAGATATAGGATAGGAAAGAGGATGATTCCAGTACCGGTCAAAACTTGCCGACACTCCTGAAGCAACCGGTCCGAAAGCGAGCATGTCGAAATCGACGAATTCCGAATCTGTCTTCAGCTGGAAATATTCTTCGGCGATATTGCGGCCACCAACAATCGTCACCTCGTTATCCACCGTGAAAGTCTTGTTGTGCATACGACGGTTCGCGAGCTCGAAGTCCTTCAGGAAATTCACCATGCCGATGCCTCCGCGCGCCACCGGATTGAACAGGCGAATCTCGATGTTCGGATGGCGATCGAGCAACAGCAGTGCCTCGTCGCGGGCTGTCGTGAAGACGTCGTCGAGAAGGAATCGCACTCGCACGCCGCGATCCGCCGCCTCGACCAGTTTGCCGGCGAAAACCAGCCCGGCTTCATCTTTCTTGATCAGGAAATACTGCGTGTCGATGCTGCGCTCCGCCCGATCGATCAGTGCGAGGCGGGCACCGAGCGCATCCAGCCCGGTCGGGAGCGGAAAGAAACCGGATTTGCCTTCGTGGCTGTCGGCCCAGACAGCAACGCTTTTCCCCAACGAAGTATCCGCGGTGCCCGCGAGTGTGTGGCTCTCCGTTCTCTCGACATTTGTCGGCAACGTGCCACAACCGGCGGCCAGCAGCAGAACCGTAAACCCGGCAACCCGAGTCACAAGTTTCAATCGCCTCACGTGATGCCCCCTCCGGTGTCAGTCGTTCTTCTTGCTGATCTCGACCACAATGCGCCCGGTAACCGTGCCGTCGATAAATGCCTGGAACGCGCCAGGCAGATCGTCGAACGCAATGGTCCTGCTACCTATCCTGTCAAGGTGTCGCGGCCGAAGGTCACTACCAATGCGCCGCCAGACGGCAAGCCGAAGGTCGCGCGGCGTGTCGACCGAATTTATCCCGAGCAGGCACACGGCGCGAAGGATGAACGGCATCACGGTGGTATGCAATTCGAATCCCGCGGCAAGCCCGATGCTGGCGATATTTCCGCCGTAATCCATGGTTCGTGTCAGCCAGGCGAGGTAATCGCCGCCGAGGTTGTCTATCGCCCCTGCCCACTGTGCCGTCTCCATGGGCCGTTTGCCGAAATCCAGCTCGCTCCTCAGTAGTATGCGTCTGGCCCCGATGCTTTTCAGGTATTCCGCCTGCTCGCCCTTGCCGGTCAGTGCAACCACCTCGTAGCCGCGGCCATCCAGCATGTCGATGGCGACGCTGCCAACGCCGCCGGTTGCGCCGGTCACTACGACCGGGCCGTTTTCCGGACGCTGCCCGTTCTGTTCCATGCGATGAATGGCGAGTGCCGCCGTGTATCCCGCGGTCCCGATCTGCATGGCCTCCAGCGCGGTCATTCCCGCCGGTATCGGTATCGCTGCATCGCCCGGCACGCGCGCGTATTCCGCGTATCCGCCATCGCGCGTTTCGCTCAGGCCGCAGCCGTTCACCAGAATTGCGTCGCCTTTGCTGAATCGTGCATCGCCGGAACTTACGACTGTTCCGGCGAGGTCGATACCGCCAACCAGCGGATAGCTGCGGAGGATGCGGCCCTTGCCCGTGGCCGCCAGCGCATCCTTGTAGTTGATCGTGGAATGACTGACCTTCACCACCACCTCGCCCGCCGAGAGGTCGTCCAGCGACAACTCGGTGAACCCCGCAACGATGGCTTTGTCCCGCTGGTCGATCCTGAAAGCGCGAAATTTCTTCATGTTATGGTTCCGCAGCTGCGCCGCCTCATTGTCGCTGTTGATCGAGCCAGTGCTCAAGCCCCATCGTATTCAGCTCGATGTCGACATCGATGATGGCATGCAATCGATCCTCGTCGCCGGCAAAGCCATGGCTTTGGAGCTGCTCGCGCAGATACCGGAACATGCTCCGGTGCATCGCCGTGCGGCGCTCGCTGTCATTCGCGTGCCGCAACGCCAGCGTGACGAAATCATCGATGCGCCGGTGCATATCTCCTGCCAGCCTCTCGACGTCCGTCACCCTGCTGTAGTGGGTCAGGAACAACTGCCGCGGCTGCTCCGCCATGATCCGGTCGATTGCTGCGTGTGCCGCCGGCGGATCGAAATGCACCGGCGTCGTCGTGGGATAGATGAACTCCCCATTTACGGTGTCCAGCTCGCGATAGGAGATGCCGAAACTGTCCCCCGTGAACACGCCTCGCGATGCCGGATCCGCCAGACAATAATGATGCCGCGCGTGGCCTTCGGTGAAGATGCATTGCAACGGCCGGCCTTCGAGTTCGATGACCTGGCCGTCATCCACGACGAGGATCCTGTCCGCGTCAATCGCCAGGATCTCGCCGTACATGCTCCGATAGGCGTCTTCGCCGTAGACTGCCTGCGAGCCCTTGATGAGCCGCGAGGGATCGATCATGTGCGGTGCGCCCCGCGGATGCAGAACCGCCATGGCATTGGGCAGTTGTCGCATCAGCAATCCCGCGCCGCCGGCGTGATCCAGGTGCACGTGCGTGAGGAACACGAAGTCGACTTCCGACAGGTCGATGTCCGCACGGTGCAGCGCGTCGACGAGAAACGGGACGCTGTGATTCACTCCCGTATCGACGAACGCGGCGCGCCCATTCTCGACGATCAGGTGGCTCGCATCCAGCAGCGGACGCACGTAGTCGGTATCGATCGCAGTGATACCGTCGCCGAGCTTTGTAGTGCGGGCCGGTTGATCCGGCATGGGGTGCCCGGCCGGACTACCGGTCCTTGTCCGGCGTGATCAGCCCGTCGCGCGCTGCGTAGAAGGCCGCGATCGTAGCGATGTCCGCATCACTCAGTCCGGCAGCGAACGCAACCATCACGTTGCCGCTGCGCTTGCCGGTCTTGTACTGGCCGAGAGCATGCACCAGGTAATCCTCCTGTTGCCCGGAGAGGACCGGCGGCTGCGGCTCCACGCCGGCTCCCGCGACGCCATGACAGGTCACGCAAATCGCCGCGGGCGCAAAGCCGGCGACGTCTTCGGCGTCGACATCATCGCTCGCCTCTCCCTGCGACCCGAACCACGCCGCAAGCTGGTCGATGTCCTCATCGCTCAGGCTTCCGCCCTGGGCCTGCATGGTCGGGTGCGGCCGATTGCCATTGCGGTAGGCGATCAGAGCCGATTTGATGTAGGCACTCTTCTGCCCGCCGAGCCGCGGCACACGATACGAGGGATAGGCATTTCGATAACCCTCGATGCCGTGACAACCCATGCAGGTATAGGCCAGCACTTTGCCCTGGTCCGTAGCGTCCTCGGCCTGGGCCGGGCGCGCCGGGAGCGCAACGGCAAGGCCCGCCGTCAGGACGGCGATGGCTAGATAAGTGTTTGTAATCACAGGTATTTTTAGCCTGAAATTTCTGTGGCGCGGAATCGGAGCCCGTTATGGTAGTGACTGTCCGATTCGAATGCCAGCCTCCGGCTCCAGACGCCCCGGTGCAGCGGCTCGTGCTAGCATGCCGGGGCACTCCGCAAATCTTCGCGAGGCTTCAGGTGAAACGTTCCATCGTCGTAACGCTGCTGATACTGGCGCTCGTAATTCTGATTTCGCCCGGCATCGTCGGCCGGCTCGCCGAGCGAAACCTCGAACGGGGCATAGAGCAGGCCCGCAGCGACAGCCCCGATGTCGTGGTAACGACCGAGAAATTCGATCGTGGCTGGTTTACGTCCGAAGGACAACACCGAATCGCGCTGCGGCATCCGGTTCCGGCGACCGGCGATGACAGCATGAAATCGTTGCTGATCGATACGCGAATCGACCACGGTCTGGTGCCCGTCAGTTCGATGTCGCAGTCCTCCGGATCACTCAAGCCCGGACTTGCCCGCATGGTATCCACGCTGCACATCGATGATGGCCATGGCAACCTGACCGAGCTTCCCGGCACGATTTACAGCGAGACGAGCCTAGGTGGCGACACCACCGGCCGATATATTCTCGAGCCGGGTACGCGGGATGACGCGACTGGCGTTGCGACCTGGGCAGGCGCCGACCTGCAGTTTGCCGCCAGTGACGGACATCGCGAGTTGTCGATAAAGGGCGAGGTACAGCCCTGGTCGTATCGTGCCGGCCCCAACAGTGCGGAAGTCGGCCGGATGACCGTCGATGCGCAGCAGGTCCGGACGGATTACGGCATCGCGGTTGGCAAGATGATCATGGTGATCGAATCCTTTGCGGTCGCCGGTGCGGCCGGTCCGATAAGCGGCTTCCAGAGGCTCGATGTCAACGGAACGTCGGCCATCGAGGGCGACGAGGTAACCGCGCAAAGCAAGATGTCACTCGAGAAACTTGCGGTACCTGAATTCGGAGACGTCGGAATTACAATGGATGTCGCCGTCAACGGTCTCGACGCCGCTTCGCTCGGGCGCATTTCAAAAGCCATTAATGAAGCCCGCGCATCGGCCGATCCCGATGCTGCCCTGGGCGAGTTGTTCTCCGTGATCCAGGGTGACATCGAAGCCCTGCTCGCCGGCGGTGGCGAGGTTCGCCTCGATCAGCTGGATATAGCGCTCCCGCAGGGGGATATCCGCTCCAAACTGGCCTTGGCCCTGGCCGAGTCGACCGGGCCCTTTTCCTGGCCCGGCGTCATCCTCGCCACTACCGCGTCTGCGGACATCAGTGTGCCGGAAGCCCTGGTGCGGATGGGCATGGAGATGAACCCGGAGGCCGGCAGCCTGATCGACATGGGCTTCCTGAAGCTCGATGGCGATGTCTACCGCCTGCAAGCCGAGTTCGCCGGCGGCCTGCTGACGGTGAACGGCGCCCCGCTGCCGATGCCGTTTCCCGGCCAGTGACCGCGGAGGTCGGGCGGCGTCGCTTTCGGGGTTAGAATACGGATCGAACCGTTAGCCTCCGTGCGGTCAAAGCCTTCGTGGCCGAGCCAGTTTCCCGTCGGCGAACCGCATCCAATAACAGGTAAAACATGCTTATCGCCCGAATTCTCATCCTGTCTCTATGCGCAGCAGCGACCTTTGCGTTTGCGCAGGGCGGTTTCCCGACCACCGTCGAAACGGTCCAGGTCACCACCTCGACCATGCAGGCGTCCGTAAGGGCGGTCGGCACATTGATCGCGGAAGCCGCGGCCGTGCTTCGCGCAGAGGTGCCAGGACAAGTCCTCGAAGTACATTTTGCCGAGGGACAGCGCGTCCGGAAGGGTGACCGGCTGTTCTCCATCGAAGCAACCGTGCTCGAGGCCGAGGTCAACGAAGCGAGGGCCAATGCCGAGCGCAGCACCGCTGCGTTCGAACGTGCGCGCGAGATGTATGCCAAGAAACTGATCTCTGCAAACGACTACGATGCCGCCCAGGCGAACATGAATGTCGACGTGGCGCGCCTTTTGTCATCGCAGGCAAAACTCTCGAAAACGACTATCCGCGCACCCTTCGACGGTTACGTGGGTCTGCGCGAAATCAACATCGGCGATTACGCGACCGTAGGCCAGGCCGTCGTCGACGTCGTGCAGCTCGATCCGCTGCGGGTCGAATTCAGCGTTCCGGAGACGCTGTTGCCGAAGATTTCGGCCGGCCAGGCGATTTCCGTGTCCGTCGATGCGTATCCGGGCGAAACATTCGATGGAACGATTACTGCGGTATCTCCGCGCATCGACGTCGCCGGCCACAGCGTCGCGACGCGTGCCAGCCTGCCGAACCCGTCGCTCAAATTGCGTCCCGGGTTCTTCGTACGGGTCAACGTCACGCTCGCCGAAAAGGCCGATGCGCTGCTCGTGCCCGAAGAAGCAATATGGCCTATCGGTCAGGACAAAACCGTGTACGTCGTGATCGACGGCAAGGTGCATCAGCGCAAGGTCATCCTCGGTGAGCGCCTGCCCGGGCAGGTCGAGATCCTGTCCGGACTCGAGGTCGGCGAGACCATCGTGGTCGCCGGCCAGATGAAACTATTCGAAGGCGCCGCCGTGCAAACACAAGACGTGGCATCTGCCGCAGGAAGCTGATCCATGCAACTGCCGACACTCTCGATTCAGCGCCCGGTACTCGCCACTGTGATGAACCTCGTCATCCTGCTGGTCGGGCTCATCTGTTACGAGCGACTGGCCGTGCGCCTAATCCCGAACGTCGACGAGCCCATAGTGTCGGTGTTCACCGGCTATCCCGGCGCAAACGCACAGGTCATCGAGTCGCAGATCACCAAGCCGATCGAGGATGCGCTCTCAGGCATCGAAGGCATCGACTATATTCGTTCAATCAGTCGGGCGGAGAGCAGCCAGGTCACGGTGCGGTTTCGGCTCGATCGCGACGCCGATGCGGCGGCAAGCGATGTACGCGACCGCGTTGCACAGGCCCGCAGTGCCTTGCCACAGGAAGCCGACGACTCCATTGTGCAGAAGCAGGAGGCCGACGCCCAGCCGATCATCTACCTCGCGTTTTCCTCGGACCGGCACGACCTGATCGAGATCGCAGACGTGGCGGTGCGCCTCGTCAAGGACCGCATCCAGACCATTCCCGGTGTCGCCGAGGCCCAGGTCTACGGCAATCGTTACGCAATGCGGATCTGGCTGGATCCGGACCGCCTGGCCGGTTACGAACTTACGCCGGTAGATGTCGAGGATGCGCTGCGCAAGCAGAATATCGAGACTCCGGCAGGCCGTGTCGAAAGTCGCGAGCGCGAATTCACCGTTCTTGCGGAAACGGATCTTCGCGAGCCACAGGAGTTCGCGAACATCGTCATCAAGGAGACCGACAAGTTCCTTGTGCGGCTCGGTGACGTGGCGCGTATCGAACTGGGCGCCGACAATTCGCGATTTCGCGCCCGCTTCAACGGCCGCAACGCCGTACCGCTCGGCATCGTGAAGCAGGCTGTAGCCAACCCGCTCGACATTTCCAATGCACTGAAGGTCGTGTTGCCGGAGATTACCCGTACCCTGCCGGAGGGCATGAAAGTCGAAATGGCATTCGATTCGACCGTCTTCATCGAGAGGTCCATATCCGAGGTCTACGTGACCGTGCTTGAGGCCGTACTGCTCGTCGTGCTCGTGATCTTTCTGTTTCTTCGCAACTGGCGTGCCGTGCTGGTGCCCCTGGTGACGATTCCGGTTTCGCTGATCGGCGCCTTCGCCTTGATGTACCTGTTCGGTTTCACAATCAACACGCTGTCATTGCTCGCCATGGTGCTGGCAATCGGGCTGGTCGTGGACGACGCCATCGTCATGCTGGAGAACATCTACCGGCATATCGAGAACGGCATGGAGCCCATGAAGGCGGCGCTGGCCGGGAGCCGTGAAATCGCTTTCGCGATTGTCGCAATGTCGATCACGCTTGCCGCCGTCTACCTGCCGTTTGCTTTCTCCACCGGTCGTAGCGGCAAGCTGTTCATCGAGTTTGCACTGACCCTGGCCGGCGCGGTCATCGTTTCAGGATTCACGGCGCTGACGCTGTCACCGATGATGTGCTCGAAACTGCTGCGTCACGAACCGCGGCACGGCGCACTGTTTGATTTCGGAGAGCGCGTGCTCCGGGGCCTGGATCGTGGTTACCACAACCTGCTCGACCGGTTGCTTTCGCGGAAGTGGGTCGTGCTCGGCATGGCGGCGGGCGTCATCGCCGCAATGACCGCGTTGTTCCTGTCACTGCCTGAAGAACTGGCGCCGACGGAGGACCAGGGCGTCCTGCTCGGTTTTGGTTCCGCGCCGGAAGGCTCGACCATCGAGTACTCCGACCGCTACGCAAGACAGATGGAGAGCTATCTCGAAGAGGTGCCGGAGCGCATTCGGCATTTCGGATTCACCGGGTTCAACGGCGTTACGAATATCATAGCGTTCGTCGGATTGAAGGACTGGAGCGCGCGCGAACGCACGGCGCAGCAGATCGCTCGGAGCCTGTTCCCCAAGTTCTCCAGTATCGCGGGAATCATGGCATTCCCGGTGACGCCCCCGCCGCTCGGCCAGCGGGGCTTCGGCCAGCCGGTGAGTTTCGTTGTGCAGAGCACGCTCTCCTGGGCGGAACTCGATGCCCTGGTGCGGAGCCTGATAGTCAAGATGTCCGAGAACCCCCGGCTGACGAATCCCGACTCTGACCTGAAGCTCAACAAGCCGGAACTGAAGATCGACATCAACCGTGAGAAGGTTTCGGCTGTCGGCGCCAGTGTCGATGCCGTCGGGCGCACGCTCGAGACCATGCTCGGCGGTCGCAATGTCACGCGCTTCAAGCGCGGTTCCGAGCAGTACGATGTCATCGTGCAGATCGAGGACGATGCGCGGCGGACTCCCAGCGATCTCAGCAATATTTTTGTGCGCGGCGCGAACGACAGGGTGGTGCAGTTGCAGAATCTGGCCACCGTGTATGAGACGGTCGCGGCCACTGAACTGAATCACTTCAACAAGCTTCGCTCGGCAACGGTAACAGCCGGCCTCGCGCCCGGGTACACGCTCGGCGAGGCGCTGGAGTGGATGGAGGCGGCGCTGGATGAGGTTGCGCCGGAAGCGCTTTACGACCTCTCCGGACAATCCCGCGAGTTTCGCGAGTCCTCGGCGAGTGCATTTTTGATGATGGCACTTGCCCTGATCTTCATTTACCTGGTGCTGTCGGCGCAGTTTGAAAGCTTCATCGATCCGCTGATCATCCTTATCGCGGTGCCGCTCGCCATGTTCGGCGCGTTTCTGTGCCTCGCGATCATCCACAAGGGCAGTGGCGCCGGGTGGTGGGAAGTCACAGCTTCGTGGAACATCTACACGCAGATCGGCGCCGTTACCCTGGTCGGCCTGATCTCGAAGCATGGCATCCTGATCGTCGAATTTGCCAACCAGCTGCGAGCACGGGGACTGGCCAAACGCGACGCCGTTTTGCAGTCCGCGAGCCAGCGGTTGCGGCCGATCCTGATGACGACGGGCGCCATGGTGCTCGGCGCCGTACCGCTGGCCATTGCCACGGGCGCAGGTGCGGAGGCGCGACACCAGATCGGCTGGGTCATCGTGGGCGGCATGAGCTTTGGCACGATATTCACGCTTTTTGTCGTACCCGTGGTGTACCTGCTGCTGGCCGGTCGCCATGAGGAGGTCCCGGAGGAGGCCGCGGCTTCCGCCATGCCGGAGCCGGCAACGTCCTAGCGTTGTCGCAAACGCGCCTGTAGAGCCTGCATCGCAGGCGACGCGATGACGGGAATGGCGCCGGGTTCAGGCTCCGCGTCGCCAGCATTGCTGGCCCCTACAGCGCAAGCCCAAAGCCCGCGAAGAGATCCGGCTGCTCGCTCCTACGAGGAGAGATCGAGTTCCGCGGCGCGATGACAGGCGGCGGCGCCTGTCTCCGTTGCCAGCAGTTCCGGCCGCTCCTCACGGCAACGATCGACGCGGTGCGCACAACGCGGATGAAAAACACAACCGGTTGGCGGAACGAGTATCGACGCCGGTTCGCCGGCAGCGGCAGCCACCAGTTCCGCTGTCCCGGATTTTCGTGCCAGCGGTATCGAATCCAGCAGCAGGCGCGAATACGGATGTCGCGGCCGGCGGAACAGGTCGTGGCCCGCTGTCATCTCGATCAGCCGGCCCATGTACATGATCAGTACCCTGTGACTCAATTGTTGCACCACTGAAAGATCGTGCGTTATGACGAGCAGCGCCAGGTTGGAGCGCTGTTGTTCCGCCTGCAGCAGACCGAGCACTTCCAGGCGCACCGCACTGTCCAGCGCGGCTACGGCTTCGTCGCAGATGAGAAGCGCCGGTTTCAGGATCAGTGCGCGCGCTATGGCCACACGCTGCGCCTGTCCGCCGGAGAGTTCGTGCGCATAACGAGTCATGAGTTCCGGGGTCAGGCCGACACGAAGCAGCATGTCGGTTACCTCGCGCGTGCGCGCTGCCCGGGACATCGACGGTTCGTGCACGAGCAGTGGCTCGGCGACGATGCCTCCGACCGGCATGGCCGGATCGAGGGACGCGACCGGATCCTGGAATACCATCTGCACTTTGCGGCGTACGCTCTTAGTGCGAGATCCGACAAGGCGCTGCATTGTCTCGCCTGAAAGGCTCACGCTGCCGGCGGCCTCCGGCAAAAGTCCGACGACGGCGCGTGCAAGGCTGCTTTTGCCTGACCCGGATTCACCGACTATGGCTACGGTCTCGCCGGGTCTCACGGACAGGCTGATGTCGTGGACGGCGTGCAGGCGCCGGCGGCGGCCTCCCGTTCGCTCCGAGTAGGTGACCGACAGGTTCTTTACCTCGAGCAACCCTTTCGTCTTGCCGTCCGACGAGGTCGCCGGGAGCGGCGAGCATGCACCGGTGAGCCCTCCTGCTGCTATCACCATCTTTGCCGTGCGCGGCTGCGATGGATTCGCAAGTACCTCGGGCGTTGCGCCTTGCTCGATCAGTTGTCCCTTGTCGATGACCATCAGTCGCTCACAGTTGGTCGACACCACGCCGAGATCGTGCGTTATGAGCAGCAACGCAACGTTCGTTTCCCGCCGCAAGTCCGCGAGCAGTTGCAGGATCTGTGCCTGGACGGTCACGTCCAGCGCCGTGGTCGGCTCATCGGCTATCAATAGGCGAGGCTCGGCAATCAGCGCAGCGGCGATCAGCGCCCTTTGCCGCATGCCTCCCGACAACTCGTGCGGGTAGGCCCTGTACTGCCGCTCAGCGTCCGGCAACCCGACACGCTTCAGCATCGCGAGTGAGCGCCGGCGGGCCTCTGCCTTATCCGCCAGTCTGTGCTCCAGGAGTATCCGGCTTAATTGGTTGCCGATGGTTACATAAGGATTCAGCGCCGCCATCGGGTCCTGGAAGACCATTGCCATGCGGCGTGCCCGGTACTCGTTCAGCATTACGTCGCCTGCGCCAAGCAGGCTGTGCCCATCGAACAGGACCTGGCCGCTCACCTTGGCGTTCGTTGGCAACAATCCCATGATGGCGAGCGCCGTTTGGGACTTTCCGGATCCCGACTCGCCAGCAAGGCTCAACGCTTCACCGGCACGTAACGAAAAACTCAGCTTGTCGACGACCGGTCCGTTCTCGTAACTCACGCAGAGTTCGCGCACTTCGAGCAACGGCGTGCCTGCCGAACTCGTCATCACTTGTGCTTCCGTGGATCAGCGAGATCCCGCAGGCCGTCACCAAGGAAATTGAAACAGAACAGCATGATGGCCAGAAGGATCGCCGGCGCAAGCAGCATCCATGGTGCCTGTTCCAGATAATTCGCGCCGGCATTCACCAGGGTGCCCAGCGATGCGTCGGGCTCCTGCACCCCGAGCCCGAGAAAGCTGAGGAAGGACTCCATCAGGATTGCGTGTGGGATGGTGAGTGTCAGGTATACGATGACCGTGCCGAGCAGGTTCGGCGTGATGTGTCGCAGGACTATCGAACGACGCGACACGCCGATGAGACGTGCGGCCTGCACGAACTCGCGTTCCTTCAGGCTGAGCGTCTGGCCGCGCACGATACGCGCCATGTCGAGCCAGTTCACCGCGCCGATGGCTACGAAAACGAGCAGCAGGCTGCGCTCGAAAACCACCATCAGCAGGATGACGAAAAAGATGTACGGCAATGCGTACAGCACATCCACTATGCGCATCATGACCGCATCCACGGCGCCGCCGAAGTATCCTGCGATAGCACCATAAGACACGCCGATGATCAGGCTCACGGCACTGGCGACAAAAGCCACGAGCAGGGTGACCTGCGTTCCAGCCAGCGTACGCACGAACACATCTCGGCCAAGGTCATCGGTTCCGAACAACTGCCACGACGACAGCGAGGGCGCCAGTAGCCGCGCGTCAAGATTTGTCATTGTGTGGCTGTGCGGACTGAGCAGCGGACCAACGATCGAAATCACCGCGATCAGCGCGATAATCGTGGCGCTTGTCATGAGCACTCGATTATTTCGGGCTGCCCTCAAGAACAGCAAGAGCGCCGCCCTGCCACTCACGTTCGGCGCACCCGCGGGTCGATGACGCCGTACAACAGGTCCACGATCAGATTCAGCACGATGATAAGAGTGGCGTACAGGATGACGAGGCCCAGGACGAGCGTGAAGTCCCGGTTCTGTGCGCCCTGTACGAACAGCCGGCCGAGTCCCGGGATACCAAAGATCTGTTCCACGACAATCGCGCCGGTCACGATACCCACGATCGCCGGTCCGAGATACGAAAGGAGCGGCAGCATCGCCGGCTTCATTGCGTGGTAGCGAATGATGCTTGCCGTTGCCAGGCCCTGTGCCCTCGCGGTGCGAATGAACTCGCTTTCGAGTACCTCGATCATGCTGCTTCGCGTTATGCGTGCGATGAATGCTATCTGTGGCAATGCGAGAGCGATCACCGGCATGACCCAGCGCGACGCGCCGCGCCCGCCGCTCCATCCGGCCGGCAACCAGCCCAGTTGTACTGCAAAGAAGAGCACCAGCAACGGCCCGATCACGATCACAGGTATCGAAACGCCTGTCATGGCTATGGCACTGACGATCCTGTCGGTCACGGTATTTCTGCGCAATGCCGCTAACAGACCCGCGGCAACGCCGACTATGAGTGCCAGTATCATTGCCAGGATGCCAAGCCGTACCGAAACCGGCATTGCGCCTCGGACCAGCTCTGCAACCGTGTAGTCGCTGTAACGGAACGACGGTCCGAAATCACCTCGCATGACACCGAAGAGATAACGCTGAAACTGCTGCGGCAAGGACTCATCGAGGTGGTATGCCCGCTCGATGTTTGCGGCAACTTCCGGCGGCAGCACACGTTCCGTATCGAACGGCCCGCCCGGCGCAGCCCGCACCATCAGGAATGCGACGAGCACGACCAGGAACAAGGTCGGAATCGCACCCACGAGGCGCATCAGGGCATAGCGCAGCATTCTCGATGTGTACCTGATTTCAGGGTTTGGCGGCGAGACTCAGGTACTGACTGTAATGATAATCCAGTACATTGTCTCCCCAGCCGCGAACACGCGGACTGACCAGGTGTTTGCTCACATAAAAGTAGATCGGAATCACCGGGTGGTCCGACAACAGGACGCGATCCGCCTCTTCCAGGAAAAAGCGTCGCCGCGTCGGGTCGGTCTGATTTGCGGCCTGTTCCAGTAGTACGTCGAACTCCTCGTTACGGTAGCCGAACAGGTTGGACGGGCTGTCGCTGCGGAACAGGTACAGGAAGCTGTTGGCGTCGTTGTAGTCGCCCGTCCATGCCAGGCGAAAGACCTGGGTGACCTGCATCGCGCGTATGTTCGAAAGCAAAACCTGCTGCTCCTCGTTGATCAGTTTCACCTCCAGTCCAAGGACGTCGCGCCACATGGCCTGGATCGCGAGCGCTATCCTCTGCGTCACGTCGGCGGTGTTGTACCGCAACTCGATTTCGGCCGGTTGATCCCTGCCGTAGCCTGCCTCGTTGTACATGCGCACGGCGGCAGCTTCGCGCTCCTCCTTGTCCAACGACGCGTAGAAGAATTGACGCGGTTCATAGTCGTGCACGCCCGGAGGTACCCAGCCATAGGCAGCCTGCTCGCCCCGACCCGTGATCTTCTCCACCAGCTCTTCACGATCGATGGCCATTGAGAGCGCCTTGCGCAGCGCCGCGTTGTCCCTGAATGGCGGTCGGGTGAGATTGAAGCCATAGAAATACACGCTGAGATATGGCGACACGCGAAGTTCCCCGGGCCGTTCTCGGCGCACCTCGGCGAACGCCTCCGGCGGAACATTGGAAGTGATATCAAGCTCACCAGCGCGATAACGATTCAGTTCCGCGACCCCGTCGGTGACTACATGGTGGTTCACCGCATCGATTGCCGTATTGGCGTTCTCGCGATACATGTCATTGCGCACCAGCTCGATGACCGACCCGATGACCCAGTTACCCAGTTTGTACGCGCCGTTGCTCGGCAGGTTGCCGGCACGCGCATAGGCCTCGCCATACTTGCGCACGGATTCCGCATGCACCGGGTAAGCTGCCGGGTTCGTAAGCAACGAGAGAAAATACGGCACCCTGCGCGCCAGCCGGACGGTCAGCTCGAATTCCCCTGTGGCCTCTGCACCGAGTGCTTCAGGTGGTGCGTCGCCGGAAATGATCGCTGCCGCATTCTCGACGTCGATCAGTACTTCGGCAAAAAAAGCGGCGGTTGCCGGGTCGATCAGGCGACGAAACGAATACACGTAGTCTTCTGCGGTTACCGCGTCGCCGGTAGACCAGCGCGCGTCCGGCCGCAGGAAAAAACGATAGGTCAAGCCGTCTTCAGAAATTTCCCAGCGCTCGGCGCCCGTGCCTATGAGCTCGCCACTCTCCGTGTAGCCGGTGAGCCCCTCTCCGATGTCGCGCAACACATCGCCGGCCTGCTTGGTGCGCACCTTGTGCGGGTCGAGCGACTCGGGTTCGGTCGCGAGCGAGCGATTGAGCACCGATAGCGGCGGCGGCGGGACCTCCGGCAGCTCCTCCACCAGCAGTGTGATACCCGCGACCAGCACGAGCAACGCAATGAGCGCCATCCAAAAACGATGGTGGCGACGAGCACCTGCCTGGCGCATGAACAAGGCGACGCCTCCCGGGCGCGAACACAGATGCAAAGGATACCGTACCGCCGTGCCGCCCGCTGAAACCTGCCTGCCCTCGCCGGCGCCCCGCTGACTTGAGATTGACTTGCAGGAGCGCGCCGTGCTCGCGACCGGGGAAAGCTGGCACCGCATGGTTCGATCCGGATCCTGCGTTGCACGACGGCGACCCGCCGCGCTACCGGCTGGCAATGCACCGGGATGCCCTTCGAGCGAATTAGGATTTCTGAGTGAGAAGGGCATCCCGGTGCATTGCCAGCACGCAGTGCGGGATCAGGACCGCTGTCGCGCGCGTTGCCCTCTCCTGCAGCGCAAGGCGGAGCCGGGTCGTTCAGGCGCTACGACGGAGTTCGCGCTTCTTCAGGTATATAAGGAGGAGCGATATGGTCGCGGCGGTCACGCCCTCGAGGCGCGACGCCTGGCCGATGGTGGCCGGCCGGCTGGCCTCCAGGCGCTGCCGCGCCTCGTGGGAAAGGCCCCGTACTGACGAGTAGTCGAAATCCTCCGGCAGTCGCAACATTTCCTGCTTCGATTGCCGATCTATTTCTCGCTCCTGGCGATCGATATAGCCGGCATACTTCGCCTGCACTTCGAGTTGCAATGCAACCTGTTCAGCGAGCTCCTCGTGCATGTCGCTGCGCCAGTCTCCACCACCGACCGCCGACAACTTCGTGACCTCGTCATAGCTGAATCCCGGGCGTCGCAACAGGTCGGCAGCACTGCATTCGCGTTGAAATCCGTCACCCAGTATGTGACGGTCCGCTTCCGTCAGGTTCGCCAGGTGCAGGAATGCCGACGACAGGCGCGGCTGTTCCGTCGCAACAATTTCCCGCTTGCGCTCGAAGTGCCGCCACCGCTCGTCCTCGACCAGGCCGAGTTCGCGCGCGACCGGCGTCAGCCGCAGGTCCGCGTTATCCTCGCGCAGCAGCAGCCGGTACTCGGCGCGGCTGGTAAACATGCGGTAGGGCTCGCTGACTCCGCGCGTGACGAGATCGTCCACCAGCACGCCGATGTATGCCTCGCTACGGCCCGGAAACCAGCTCTCTTTTTCCATCGACAGTCGCGCCGCATTGATGCCGGCAAGCAGCCCCTGCGCCGCCGCCTCCTCGTAACCGGTAGTGCCGTTGATCTGGCCGGCAAAGAAGAGACCTGCAATGAATTTCGTTTCCAGGGTAGGCCGCAGGTCGCGCGGATCGAAGTAGTCGTACTCGATCGCGTATCCCGGCTGCGTCACGTGTGCTTTCTCGAAGCCGGGAATCGAGCGCACGAATCGAATCTGCGTTTCATACGGGAGGCTCGTCGAAATCCCGTTGGGATAAACCTCGTGCGTGCTCAGCCCTTCCGGCTCGACGAAAATCTGGTGCGCATCCCGATCTGCGAAACGAACCACCTTGTCTTCGACCGACGGGCAATAGCGTGGCCCGACACCCTCGATGATGCCGGCGTAGATTGGTGATTCCGACAGCGAACCACGGATGATGTCGTGCGTTTCGCTGGTGGTGCGGGTGATGTGGCAATTGACCTGCCGCGGATGCTCGCTGCGCCGGCCGATAAAGGAAAACACCGGCACCGGCTCGTCGCCGGGCTGCGGCTGCATGACCGAGTAGTCGAGTGTGCGTCCGTCGAGCCGCGGTGGCGTGCCGGTTTTGAGCCTTGCAACGCGAAATGGTAACTCGCGCAAGCGCGCCGCAAGAACATTCGATGGCGGATCGCCCGCGCGACCGCCTGACTGTTCACTGCGCCCGGTCAGGATTCGCCCGCCGAGAAAGGTGCCGACCGTGAGCACGACGCTGCGGGCGAAGAATTCCAGGCCGAGGCCGGTCCGCACTCCAACAACCCGCTCCTGCTGCACGATGAGGTCCTCGACCGATTGCTGAAAGATCGAGAGTCCTGGCTGGTTCTCCAACATCGCGCGGACCGCCTGCCGGTAGAGCTGCCGGTCGGCCTGCGCGCGGGTTGCCCGAACGGCCGGGCCCTTGCTGGCATTCAGCGTGCGGAACTGGATGCCGGCCCTGTCGATGGCGCGTGCCATGGCACCACCCATGGCATCGATTTCACGGGTGAGATGCCCCTTGCCGATACCGCCGATCGCCGGGTTGCAGCTCATTTGCCCCAGCGTATTGATGTTCTGCGTGACCAGGAGCGTGCGCGCGCCGGAACGCGCGGCAGCAAGAGATGCTTCCGTACCGGCGTGGCCGCCGCCGATGACAATGACATCGAATTGTCGATCCGCAGACATTGGTCAAAAAATAATCAGGTGAAAGGGGCCGCCATTCTAATGGCGGCTCGCGGCATACGCCACAGCGCTTTACATGCCCGGACCGAGACACCAAGATAGCGGCGCGCTGAAATCCGGAGTCGAATTGAAGGCACCAGTCCCGATCATCCTGCTCGCCCTCTGCATGGCAGCCGCCGTGCGATCGCAGCCAGCCGACGAAACCGGGCCTCTCGAACTGAGTGACTGCCGCATACGCGCGGATGAGGGATATCCGGGCGTTGCGGCTCGCTGCGGAACACTGATGCGCCCGCTGAATCCGGCCGATCCCGATTCAGCACTCATTGCCTTGCGCGTGGCGCTGGTCCCGGCGCTGAGCCTCGAGCCGGAGCCCGATCCCCTGGTTGCAATCGCCGGCGGCCCCGGCCAGGGCTCGATCGAGTTCTACGCAGCCTACGCCCAGGCATTCGAGAAAGTGCGCCGCAAGCGGGACATTTTGTTGCTCGACCAGCGGGGGACCGGCCAGTCGGCAACGATGGACTGCGAAATCAGCGACGAGCTGATCGAGGGCCAGTTTTCCATCGAGCAAACGATCGAGGAAACGCGATCATGCCTCGCCTCCTTGCCGCACGATCCCCGATATTTCACCACCAGCGTTGCAGTGCAGGATCTCGAAGCCCTGCGCGTGGCGCTCGACATTCCACAACTGAATCTTTACGGCGTGTCGTACGGCACCCGCGTGGTGCAGCATTTCCTGCGGCGTTATCCCGCTGCCACACGAACAGTCGTTCTCGACGGTGTGGTGCCGCCCGAAATCGCACTCGGTCCGGTGATTGCCATCGAGGCACAGCGGGCGCTCGATGCCATATTTGATCGTTGCTCCGAAGACGCGGCCTGCAACCAGCGGTTTCCCGACATTCGCAACGAGTTTGCGTCGCTGAGACAGGCCCTTACGGCGCAGCCGGCCTCGCTCGACCTGCCGAACCCGCTGACCGGGCGAATACAACAAACGACGTTCGGCGCCGGTGAGCTGGCGGCTGCCATACGCATGCTGAGTTATCACCCCAACACCGTTGCACTGATCCCGCTGCTGGTGCACGAGGCCGCAAGCGGCAATCCTGCGCCGCTTGCGTCCCAATTCCTGATGATTGCCGAGCGCATGAGCGATGCACTGAGTCTCGGCATGCACAATGCCGTGGTTTGCACGGAAGATGTACCGTACATCGATGAGCACGCCATCAGCCGCGATGCGCTGGAGCAAACCTACATCGGCCCGCTGCAATCGGATGCGCTGCAGGCCATCTGCTCCATCTGGCCGCGCGGCATCATCGACGATGATTTCAGGACCGCCCTGGTCAGTGACAAACCGG
>JAKEGN010000250.1 GCA_022615525.1 Woeseiaceae bacterium | reverse complement strand
GTCGACAATCCGTATCGCGCCTGGTGGCAGGTCGAGAACGAGCGCAAGAACGAGATCGTGAGTATCGGCAACCGCGAGCCACTCTACACGGTGGGCAAGGACGGCATCGCGCTCATAGAGCTGGAGCCCACCACCAGCAGCGGCATGGCGGTGCTGCACCTCAAGTTCGATGGCGAGCGCGAGCAGGAAATCCGGAGCTGGCTGGAACCGGAGCCGCGTGACTGGATCCTGGTCGGGCTCGGCGAGGGCACGGCGGGCTATAACACGCTGTCGGATAACGCCGAAGCGGCCATGGACGCCGGCAACGAGGAAGGCTTCTACGAGGACGGCAGGTTGGCCTTTTTCGCGAAGGGCCGCATCAAGGGCGAGTACCTCATGACCATTGCCTATGACTCGGCACGCGACACCGACCAGACGGGTGAGGAATTCCTCACCAACGTGAATCCGAACGAGTACTACACGCTGTACGGAGACAATACCGAACAGCGGTTCGAAGCACCGAGCCAGCGCAAGCTGTACCTGAAACTCGAGCGCCGCCAGTTCGTTGCTCTGTTCGGCGATTTCGATACCGGCCTCTCGACCACCGAGTTGACCCGCTACGAGCGCCGCTTCAACGGCATCAAGAGCGAGTTCCAGGGCGAGCACGTTTCCTACAACGTATTCGCTACGGAAACGGACCAGACCTTCACCAGGGATGAGGTGCAGGGTGACGGCACGTCCGGCCTGTACCGCCTGAGCAGGGCGCCGATCATCGGCAACAGCGAAACCGTCAGGATCGAGGTGCGCGACCGATTCGACACGGCGCGGGTCTTGTCGAGCCAGGCGATGAATCGCTACCTCGATTACAACATCGACTACCTGGACGGCACGATCTACTTCAAACAGCCGGTGCCCAGTCGCGACGCGGAATTCAACCTGGTCTACATCGTGGCGGAATACGAAAGCGAGACGACGGCAGCGGGCGACATGATCGCCGGCGGGCGCGCTACCGTAAGAACCGCGGACGGCGGCATCGAAGTCGGCGTGAGCTACATCGATGACGGCCAGCAGGCCGCGCCCGGCGACATGACCGGGGTGGACATACGCTGGCAGGCAACCGACGGCACGTTGATCCGTGCCGAACTTGCCGAAAGCAACACCGAAGTCGCGGGCAGCCAGTTCAGCGGCAGCGCCGAAGCGCTGATTATCGAACACCGGAGCGAGCATCTCGACCTCAATGTCTATCACAGGGAAATCGACCAGGATTTCGGCCTGGGCCAGCAGTCGACCGCAGAACGGGGAATTCGCAAGTACGGTGTGGACGGCCGGCTCAAGCTGAATGAAGCCCTTTCCGTCAATGCACAGGCATCCATGCAGGAGAACCTGGAAACCGGTGCCGAGCGCCGAGTCGCCGATGCCGACGTCATGTATCGCAACGAGTTCATGTCGGCCAACGTCGGCCTGGTGTACGCGGAGGACGAGTTCCTGAACGGCGAGAAACTGGCAAGCAACCTGGTCGATGCCGGTATCAGCCAGCAGGTGTTCGACAGCGCATTGACCCTGCGCCTCAATGGCAGCTATGCGCTCGGCGGCGAAGCCGAGAACAACGACTACCTGTCACGAGTCGTCGTCGGTGCGGACTACGCGATGTTGCCGGGCGTCGACCTCATCACGGAATACGAGCACGCCAGCGGCGAGGAAGTCGAGTCGACCATGACCCGGGTCGGCGTGCGTGCGACGCCATGGCACCGCGCCCAGATCAACAGCAGTATCAATAACGAGATGCACGAGTATGGTCCACGCCTGTTCGCGACGGTCGGCCTGATCCAGGGACTGCAGATCAACGAGCGCTGGGCGATCGATTTCGGCGTCGATCAGACCAGGACCCTGAAAGGCACGGACCTGCAACGTTTCGACGATGAGAGAGAACTTGCATCGGGCTCGTTGAACGACGATTTCGTGGCCGTTTTCCTTGGCGCCATGTACCAGGCCGGCTCGTGGAGCACGAACAGCCGCATCGAATACCGGGATGCCGACAGCGAGAAGCGCACAAACTTCCTGAGCGGCTGGTATCGCGAGGCCGATCGGGGACATGGCATGTCGGCGGGCTTCAGCCTGATGAGCAGCGCACGCAGCGATCTGTCGGAGTCGCTGACGGCGGACTTGCGCATGGGCTGGGCCTACCGGGTTGCGGAAAGCCGCTGGTCTTTCCTCGACCGCATCGATCTTATTTACGACGATGCTTCTGCGACGGGCAGCGAACAGCAGAGCTGGCGGCTGATCAACAATTTCAACGCCAATCGGCGCATCAGTGAATCCAGCCAGCTGTCGTTTCAGTATGCATTCAAGTACGTGCGCAGCGAGTTCGGCATGCAGGACTTCACCGGCTACACGGACCTGATCGGCATCGATTTCCGCAAGGGTTTCCGCGCGAAGTGGGAGGCCGGGATCAATACCAGCACCTACCATTCCTGGCAGTCGAAGATAATCGACTACGGTATAGGCCTCGACGTCGGCTACAACGTTCGCGACAACCTGTGGCTGACGCTCGGCTACAACGTCGCGGGCTTCCACGACAGCGACTTTTCATCAGCCCGCTATACGGCGCAGGGACCTTACCTGAAGATAGCGATCAAGGCAGACCAGCAGACGCTGAAGGACATAGCGGGCCAGCGCTAGTCACGATCTCTCGGCCGCAGTGCGGCGATTTACCCGCGATTCCATGCAATAAGCGTGTGACACGCGCTTCCTGCTGCGGGTTATAGTGCGCGGATGCCCAGCCTTGCCGACTTTTTCGGTCCCTCGAGCCCGCTTAAAGACCTGTTGCCCGGATTCCAGCCGCGCGCCGGCCAGGCGTGGATGGCCGAAGCCGTCGCTGAGGCAATCGACGGCCCTGGCAAGCTGGTCGTCGAGGCGGGCACCGGCACCGGCAAAACCTTTGCCTACCTGCTACCCGCGCTCGTGAGCGGGCGCAAGACCATCATTTCGACCGGCACCAAGGCATTGCAGGATCAGTTGTATCACCGCGACCTGCCCTTGATCGCACAGGCGGTCGGCCGCCCGGTGACCACGGCCCTCCTTAAAGGTCGTGCCAATTACCTTTGCCTGCATCGGGTGGAAACCGCAGTGGTTGCGGACGGTATGGCCGCCGACATGGATGCGGTGAGGCGCTGGCGGCACCGTACGACCAGCGGCGATCGTGCGGAGCTCACGGAGGTGGCGGAGGATTCTGCGGTTTGGCCACTGGTCACGTCGACCACCGAAAACTGCCTGGGAAAGCAATGCGAATTCTACCAGGACTGCCATGTCGTCAAGGCCCGTCGTGCAGCACAGGAAGCCGATCTCGTCGTCGTCAACCATCACCTGCTGCTCGCGGACCTGGCACTCAAGGAGGAAGGCTTCATCGAGTTTCTGCCCGGCGCAGAAGCGGTCATTCTCGATGAGGCGCACCAGATCCCGGACCTCGCGACACAGTTCTTCGGCATCAGCATCGGCAGCCGCGAACTCGAACGCCTGGTCGACGAGCTGCGCGCGGCAACCCTGCCGTTTGCCAATCGCGAACTGGATCGCCGCATCGACAAGGTTCAGACCGCATCACAACGCCTGCGCGCGGAAGCGCCGCACAGCGAG
>JAKEGN010000249.1 GCA_022615525.1 Woeseiaceae bacterium | reverse complement strand
CTGCTATCTGCTGACCCATGATGACGACTTTGCCCCAGTCCGCGTTGTCCCCGCCGGCAACCGCCTTCATGCGCGTCGCTGCATCGATGAATGCGTCTCGATTGCCCCACACGTAATAAATTTCGCAAAGTTTCGCCAGCAGGTCCTTGCGTTCCGGCTCCAGCGTCAGTGCCCCGCTGATGAGGTCGGCCGCCTGGTCGTAAAGACCGTACGCCATGTGGAAATCGGCTTCCGCGACCGGGTCGGACTGGTCCAGGTTGATTGCGGTTTCGCTGCTGAACGTGTCCTCGAGTGACTCGACCGCGCCGCTCGCTGCCTGGTCTTCTTCGGCAGCTGCTTTTGCGGCACGGCGGCCGGTCGCCCGCAAATCATCGCGGGCCGGCGCGCCCCTGCCCTGTTCGACAACGACGATCGCGGTGTCGTCCTCACGGGCGAGCGCGCGCAACCGTTCAGTCGAGGCAACCGACTCGTTGTCCGCATCGTCCGCATCCAGCGCATTCCACACACCGGTGGAATCGTCGGAACTCCGGTTGGCGGCACGGCGTGCAAACCAGACGAGTATTGCCAGCACAACGATGAGCGCAGCGCCGATCGCGCCCCAGATTCCGGTGAGCGCTCCGATGATCTTGTCGACGAGCCCGGGTTCTTGCTCCAGCCGCCTCACGACTCTCGGTACTTCCGGCGCAACCGCTTCGGTCTCTTCTTCCTCGTCCGCAACCGCTTCTTCGTCGGCGACGATCTCTTCGTCCTCGCCGAAGATCTCCTCGTCGGCCATGACATCGTCGGCCGGTTGCTCCGCATCTGCGACTTCCGGCTCTTCCCCGCGAAGTCTTGCGAGTTCCGCACGCAGAGCGGCGAGTTCGTTATCCTCGATTTCGATCAGGGCGTCCTGATGATCGGCGAGCATCCCTTCGATTTCGCGTATGCGGTCCTCGATCGGGTCGCCGGTCGATACCGCTTCGTCCTCGCCGGTATCGACGATGTCGTCCGGTGGCGGCTGCGTACTGCTGTCATACGCGGCCTGTTCGTCGTCGGGCGGCACCAGCGTCAGGCTCGGCTGGGTTCGGGAGATCCCGGCCGATCCGCCCCAGGATTCGTGCTGTCGCGACACCTCGATTTCGGCATCGCTTCTGCTGATGCGCAAGATGTCGTCGGCACTCGGAATTCTCAGGCTGGCGCCGGCCGACATAACGTTGATGTTGCCGGCGAAGGCTTCGGGATTGGCCTCGAATATCGCCAGCATGGTCTGATTCATGCTCAGCCGGCTGTCCGGCCGGACTCGCTGGGCAATGCCCCACAGCGTGTCGCCCCTCTGTACCTGGATCTCGTCTCCGGGGGTTGCATCGAACGCTCGCGACTCCTCTGCTTGCAGCTCATCCTCTTCCGGCTCGTCCATGACGGACGGCGTGCTGCGCGGTGGCGTAGCCACCGGGGGTGTATACGTCGGTTCCGCTTGCTCCGGCTCGGGCTGCCTGACAGGCGGCCGTTCGATCTGCCCGCTGTCGGCCGGCTCGGAGCGCGTGGGTGCCGTCACCGCTTGCGGCGCCTGGGCGACCGGCGGGGGCGCGAAAGTCGGCGGATCGAGCAACAAGGTGTATTCGCGCAGCAGGCGGCCGCGGGACCATGACACTTCGACCAGGAAGGTAACGAAGGGCTCGCGTATCGGGTCCACCGAGCGGACCTGGATGGTATTGCCATCCACTCGGCCGGATTTGGCTATCTCGAACTGCAGGCGGGTCAGGAACAGCGGGCGATCGATGCCGTAGCGAGTGAAGGTCTCGGCGGACGCCAGCTGCACCTTGAGGTTGTTCAGTTCCTCGGGTGTGGTCGACAGGAGCTCGATCTCGGCGCGTAACGGTTCATTCAGTGCCGAACTCAATCGTATATCGCCAAGGCCCAGCGCCCAGACATTACTGGCAAGCAGGAGCGCCGGCAGCAGCCATATACGGTTCAGTCTTCGAGACATAGTGTTATTTCTCCAGCACCCCAATTTTCCCGGCTGACAGCAACGTCCCGGAACTCGAATCGTGATCGGCAATCGCCCGGCAGGTTGGCTGGTGAACTATAGCTTATAAATACTTTTTGGCCAATATTTCAGCTATTTGGACGCTATTTAGAGCAGCGCCCTTACGAATATTGTCCGACACCACCCAAAGGTTGATGCCGAACGGATGACTGATGTCTTCGCGCACGCGACCGACGTAAACCGGATCGTTGCCGGCGCCGTCCGTGACCGCCGTCGGATACTTGCCGGTATCCGTGCCATCGACAAGCTTTACACCGGGCGCATTCCTTAGCAACTCGCAGACTTCCGCAGCCGTGATTTTCCGCCCGGTCTCGATGTGCACCGCTTCCGAATGGCCGAAGAAGACCGGGATGCGAACGGCCGTCGCGTTTACCGCAATGGACTCATCGCCGAGTATCTTGCGGGTCTCCCAGACCATTTTCATTTCTTCCTTTGTATAGCGATTGTCGAGGAACACATCGATGTGCGGCACCGCATTGAACGCGATCTGCTTGGCAGGACCCTTGAGATCCAGCGGCCTGCCGTTCAGTAGCGCGGCGGATTGCCGTGCCATTTCCTCCACCGCGCTGCGCCCTGCGCCGGACACGGACTGGTAGGTGGCCACATTGATGCGGCGTATGCCGGCGGCATCGTGGATCGGCTTGAGCGCTACGACCATCTGTATGGTCGAACAATTCGGGTTGGCGATGATGCCTGCCGCGCTGTATCCGGCGATCGCTTCAGGGTTCACCTCGGGAACGACCAACGGTATGTCATCCTGGTAGCGGAATCTCGACGTGTTATCCACCACGACGCATCCTGCCGCGGCCGCTTTCGGCGCATACACTTCCGAGACGGAGGCACCGGCTGAGAACAGCCCGATGGCTGCCCTGGAAAAATCGAAGTCGGCAAGGTCCTGTACTTTCAGCGACTTCCTGCCGAATGCCACTTCCTTGCCGATCGAGCGCTCGCTGGCCAGCGCGTACACATTGCCGACCGGGAACTTCCGTTCCGCCAGTATCTGCAGCATCGCTTCGCCGACGACACCGGTTGCACCGACCACCGCAACGTCAAATACCTTTGACATGTTGTTGTTCTGAACCTCTGGATTGGACTGTGGATGTCTTGGTTGTGCCGGCCTGTTATTCAGGAGGCGGAGATGTCGGGAGTCGCCGGACGCACGTCCGCGTTCTGTGCGCGATGTCGCAGGTAATGATCCATGAGCACCAGCGCGATCATAGCCTCGGCTATCGGCGTCGCGCGCAAGCCGACACAGGGATCGTGGCGACCCCTGGTCACGATCTGCGACTCAGCTCCCTTGCTGTCGATGGTCTTGCCCGGCAGCGCGATGCTCGAGGTCGGTTTCAGTGCGATGCTGGCAAGAATATCCTGTCCTGACGAGATCCCGCCCAGTGTTCCGCCCGCATCGTTCTTGGTGAATCCGCCCGCGGTCATTTCGTCACGGTGTTCGCTGCCGCGCTGTGTGACCGAGGCAAACCCGGCGCCGAGTTCCACGCCCTTCACCG
>JAKEGN010000037.1 GCA_022615525.1 Woeseiaceae bacterium | reverse complement strand
GAGAATGTCGAACAACTGCTGGCAACGGTGAAGGATCTCGGAGATCGCCTGCAGGCTGCCGAAGAACGCTTGCAGCATGCGCAGGACGAATTGCAGGCAATCGAACTCGGCTTGCCGAACCTGTTGCAGGACGACGTGCCCGACGGCAGCGACGCAGCAGCCAACGCGGAAGTGCTGCGCTGGGGCAAGCCACGGAAATTCATGTTTGCGCCGCGAGATCACGTGGATCTCGGCACGGCGACGGGTCTGCTGGACTTCGATGCCGCGAGCCGCATCTCCGGCGCCCGCTTCTCGGTGCTGCACGGTGCGCTTGCACGACTGCACCGGGCCCTCATCCAGTTCATGCTCGACGTGCATACCGTCGAGCATGGGTACCGCGAGACATACGTTCCGTATCTCGTGCAGTCACAAGCACTGGTCGGTACCGGCCAGTTGCCGAAATTCGGCGCGGATCTTTTCCGGACGGCCGACGAAACGCCGTATTACCTGATCCCGACGGCAGAGGTGCCTGTGACGAACCTGGTTCGGGATACGATCGTGGAAGCCGATGTGCTGCCGCTGAAGTACGTGGCGCATACGCCCTGCTTTCGTTCGGAAGCAGGCTCCTATGGCAAGGATACACGCGGCATGATCCGGCAGCACCAGTTCGAAAAGGTCGAACTCGTGCAACTGGTTTCGGCAAAGGAATCTGCAGCGGCGCTGGAATCGCTGACCGGGCATGCCGAAGTCATCCTGCAACGCCTCGAACTGCCATATCGCAAGGTGATCCTGTGTGCCGGGGACATCGGTTTTGGCTCGAGCAAGACCTACGACCTCGAAGTCTGGCTGCCGGGTCAGAATGCCTACCGCGAAATTTCGTCCTGCAGCAACTACCGCGACTTCCAGGCTCGCCGGATGGCTGCGCGGTGGCGCAATCCGGAAACTGCGAAACCGGAACTGCTGCACACGTTGAACGGTTCCGGTGTTGCCGCGGGCAGGGCGCTGGTGGCCATCATGGAAAACGGCCAGCAGGCGGACGGGTCAATAACGATACCCGCGGCGCTGCAGCCTTACATGGGCGGACTGCGGGCGATCGCGGGCCCCGCTTGAGCGCCGCCGCACCGTCAGCGGCGCCTACCGGTTTGTCGCGCTACTTCCTGACGTATCTCTTGATCGCGCGCGGGCCGACTTCCGCACCATAGATGTTCCCGGCGGCGTCGACGGCGACTCCCTCGGCGCCACTGGTGCCGGAATTGTCCTGGTCCGGTTCGGGATCGGGGATGAACGCAGTAACGAACCCGTCTTTCACACTACCAATGCGTATGCCGCGCTTCCAGCCTGGATTGCGCGAGGCATTCGACTCCGAATCGGCGGAGTACAGGATGTCGTTCCTGTCGATGAAAAGTCCGCTTGGCCTGCCAAACTGGGTCCAGGTTGCGAGGTGCTCGCCGTCCTGGGTGAAAATCTGGATACGGCTGTTGCCGCGATCGCCGACAAACAGGCGTCCTGCCGAGTCAATGGCAAGCGTATGCGCGTCGCGGAATTCGCCCTTATCGCCGCCCATGCTGCCCCATTCCTTGATGTACTTGCCATGCTTGTCGAATTTGACGATGCGGTTGTTGCGCATGTCGTCGCTGCCCTCATGACCGTCGGCAACGAAAATATCGCCATTCGCTGCGACCACCACGGCCGACGGCCTGGTGAAGGTGTCGGGTCCGGAGCCGGGGACGCCCTTCTTGCCGAGCGTCAATAGCAATTCACCTTGCGGGCTGAATTTCATGACCGTATGCCCGACACCTTCCGGCACCGGCGCATAGCCGACGGCATCGGCGATCCAGACGTTATCCTCGGAGTCGACGAAGATGCCGTGTGGCCAGGTGATCATCCCGGCGCCAAAACTCCTGACGACGTTTCCATCGGCATCGAACAGCAGGACGGGATCGAGATCGCTGCCGACACAGAGATTGGCGCCGCAGCGCTCGGCGACCCAGATATGTACGCCGTCATTGGCCGGGTACACGGCGCTGGTCGATCCCCATGTGCGTCCGTCAGGCAGCTTGGCCCAGCCTTCAATCGTCGTGTACGGGTTCGGCGCATGGTTTTGCGCACAAGCCGCCGATGTACCGAGCCCGAGGACTGCGGCGATCAGGAACACGGCGTGACGAGTGGTCATTGCTCTCATTGGTTTCCCCCTGGAGAACTTGTTGTTGCCGATGAGCTAGTTCGACGTGATCGGTTTTCCAACCGTATTTGTCAGTATACCGATGTCTTCAATTTCGATTTCTATGCGATCACCGGGCACCATTTCGCTGGTTTGCCCGGGTGTCCCGGTAAAAATCACGTCACCGGGATAAAGTGTCGCATACTGGCTGATGAAACTGACGATGGCGTGCACATCGTGAATATGATCACGAGTGCGTTGCTCCTGGACCACTTTGCCGTTCAGGCGCGTTTGCAGCAGCAGGTCCCGGTAATTCACGCCGGTGACAATCTCTGGCCCGATCGGCCCGAAAGTGTCCGAAGCCTTGGCGCGAAACCACTGCAGGTCGTTGGCCTGCCAGTCCCTGCCGCTGACATCGTTGCCCGCGGTTACGCCGAAAATGTAGTCACCAGCCGAGTCGGCCGTAACCCGGCTCGCAGTTTTGCCGATCACAACAACCAGTTCTCCTTCGAAGTGCACGTTGGTGGCGCCGGCCGGATAGATGATCTCGGCGCCGGGCCCGGCGATGCTGGTCGGCAGTTTGAGGAAAATCGGCGGATATGCCGGCAGCGTCTGGCCTGCGAGATGACTGTCGAAATTGAAACCGACGGCAAACACTTTCGACGGCTCGGCAGGTGCCAGCAGCTGCACATCACCGGCTTTGACCGTCAACCCGGTCCTCGCACCATTGGCCCAGGGAGCGCCGTCCAGTTGATGAATGACCTCACCGACGCGCTCGCCATAACTGGTTTCAGTGCCGTCCGTAAATCGAACATAGCGGCTCACATCATCCGCGGCGGCCTGGACCGACAATCCTGCGAGCACCGCTCCCGCAAAAATCCGCGTCAGCATGCATGACCCCCTGAACTATTTGTTTCGTCGTTGCGCGAATACTCCGAGTCTTTG
>JAKEGN010000248.1 GCA_022615525.1 Woeseiaceae bacterium | reverse complement strand
TGACCCAGTAGAAGAAACCGACGACCAAAGCGACGACGACCAGTGCAAGGATTCCGCCGCCGCCGAAGAAACCAAACACGCCAAACACGCCGGCAAACACCGCTATGAACATCATCAGGTTCACACCCATCGGTCCAGCCAGCTTGTTGCGCTCGGACGGAATCACACCCAGCTCGCCCGGTTTGTGGTTGTACACCCCTGGGTAATAATTACCGTCCTTGCCCCCGGTCGCCCCCCACAATGCCGTGGCCATGTCACCGTCCACGACGCGCGCATACTGCGACTCCACTTCCGGTTGCAACAACGACCCGTCGTCCCCCGTCAACCGGAATTCGGTGTAGTTCGTTGTGCTGGTCGATGAGGTCCGCGAATTGTGGTCCACGCTGGTGTGCGTATACGCCGATTTGGATACGCCGCTCACCTTCCCTGCGAAGCCCCTGATCTCCACTTCTTTCATGCCGATCTTGACGTTTCCATAGCTGACGTTCGCCATCTGGAATCACCCGCTAAAATAATGTAAGGACTTTATTCATCGCGGCCTGTCGCGCAGTATCGACTGCAAATTCTTCAGCTGCGCGGTCACATGCCCGGAGGGGCACAGAGAGAACGGCAATGGTGAAGGACTTGCTATCGCCCGCATCATTCTTGTTATTCCGACAGGCGCAAAGTTCGCTGCTAATCGTATTCCGGGGTCAAAAGCACTGCCATACCGAGGCTGTGTCAAAACCGACAACTCGTCATTGCGAGCAAAGCGAAACAATCTCTAAATCACTGATGTCATGAGATTTCTTCGTCGGCTACGCCTCCTCGCAATGACGCTTTCGGCGTTTTGACATAGCCTCATACCCTGCTATTCCTTTCTCTTATCAGGGCCTTAGTGATCTGAATGCCGCGAGCGCGCGCTTCCGGGACTCCCGCAAATCCACGTCCGGTGCCGGATTAGTTTCACCACGCGTGATGACACAGTCCTGCAAATCCTGAGGTGGCGCCTCGCACGGCGCGTGCAGGCACCTGTCCGGAAGCAGCAACCGGTGCAAAAATACTGCGGTCAATCCGCGCAGATTTTGGCATCATGCAAGGAACTCGCAGTGTACGGACCCGAACGTCCGTATTGTCAGAACAACAGTAAGAAATTGTAACAGCGAGCGAAGCGCAGACTTCGCTACGGGGGTCAGCAATCCATGGAAGCCGCGATCGGCGTCGCCGGTATTTTTCTTTCGTTAATCCTGCTCATGGTATTCGCGTACCGCGGTGTCACTGTCATCATCCTCGCACCTGTCCTTGCCTTGCTTGCCGTTGTGCTGGAAGGCGATGGCGAGAAACTCCTTGCCTTTTATACCCAGGTCTTCATGTACGGAGTGCTGGGATTCGTCGTCAAATACTTTCCGGTATTCCTGCTCGGCGCGCTTTTTGGCAGGCTCATGGACGACTCGGGCTCGGCGCGCAAGATCGCCCTCGCGATTTTCAGTTCGATGGGACCGGCGCGCGTCGTTCCGGCCGTCGTGGTCGCCTGCGGCATACTGACTTACGGCGGCGTATCCATATTTGTCGTCGTGTTTGCCATCTACCCGATTGCAGCCGCCATGTTCCGCGAGGCCAACATTCCGAAGCGCCTGATCCCGGCCGCGATCGGTCTCGGCGGGGGCACGCTCACCATGACCTGCCTGCCCGGCGCCATGCAGATACAGAACATCATTCCTTCCGGGTACTTCGGCACGGACCTCTACGCTGCTCCGCTGCTCGGGACCGTCTGTGGCGTATTGATGTGGACTGGGGGCTTGCTGTGGCTGCGACGACGGTCCAGGGTGCTCGCGCTCGAAGGCTACGGAACCGGTCACCTGAATGAACCCTCGAAAGTCGATGCGGCCGGATTACCGCCGCTGTCGGTCGCCCTCGCACCGATCGTCGTGGTTCTGGGTGTCAACTACCTTTTCTCTGAACTGCTCATTCCGTCATGGGACACGAGTTACCTGGCGGAACAAGGATTCGGCGCAACGTCGGTTGATTCGCTGCGGAGCCTTTGGGCAATGATCGCTTCGATGTTCATCGCCTGCCTCGCGGTGATCGCGTTCAACCGCAGGCGTTTCGCGAATCTCAACGGTTCCCTGACCTCCGGGGCGATGAGCTCGATGCTGCCGACTTTCAATACCGGATCCGAGGTCGGATACGGCGTAACCATCGCGTCGCTTGCTGCATTCGCGATCGTGAAATCGGCAGTCGTTGACATCACGCCCGGCTATCCGCTGATTTCTGCATCACTCGCGGTCAACGTCATGGCTGGTATTACGGGTTCGGCGTCTGGCGGCATGAGCATCGCCCTGGCGGCGCTCGGCGATACCTACCGGCAAATGGCGATCGACCAGGGAGTCAGTCTCGAATGGATGCACCGCGTGGTCGCGATGTCCTCTGGCGGGCTCGACACTTTGCCGCACAATGGCGCCGTCATCACAATGTTCATTATCTGTGGCCTCACCCACCGCCAGTCGTATGCCGACCTCGGCATGGTCACGCTGGTCATTCCTTTCTCGACCGTAATCGTCATCACGACCCTGCTCAGCATCTTCGGGACCTGAGTTCGCGACCGGTTTGTCTGCGGAACGTGTCTATATCAAAGGCCGATCGCACGGCATAGTATTGAACGCCCGCAAGTATCTGTTCATCAAGGTAATTTACTGCATATGGATATGACCCGCCTGCGCCGTCCCGGCCCGTCCGCCCTTGCTGCCCTGCTGCTGATTGCGCTGGTATTCATGCCCGGATCGGGCCGCGCCGGCGATTCTGCGCTGAATCTGGACGCCTACCGCGGGCAGGTCGTGCTGCTGGACTTCTGGGCCTCCTGGTGTGTGCCCTGCCGTCGTTCCTTTCCCTGGATGAACCAGATGCAGCAAAAGTATGGCGGGCAGGGACTGGTCATCATCGGCGTCAATATGGATGCCAGCAACAGTGACGCGGAAGCGTTTCTGCGGGACTATCCGGCGCAGTTCACGATCGTGTCAGATCCCGCTGGCACGCTTGCACGGCAGTTCGAGGTGGAGGCCATGCCGAGCTCCTACCTCATCGGCCGCGATGGCGTCATTGCCAGCCGGCATCTCGGTTTCCAGGTAAAACAGGCGGACGAGTACGAAGCGACCATCCGCGAAATTCTGCTTTCGCAAAAGGAGTAATGGAATGTGCCGATCGGTAACGGTGGGATTGTCCGCTGTCATCCTTTGCCTCACGGCAGCTGCGAGCGGCTGTACGTCCATGGGGGTGGAACCCTGGGAGCGCGACGTGCTTGCAAAGGAGGAGATGCAGTTGACGACTGACCCGGTCGAGGCCGGGATCGACGATCACATCTACTTCAGCAAGGAAGCATCGAGTGGCGGACGCGGCTTTGGCGGCGGTGGCTGCGGCTGTAACTGAAAGAGAGAGAAATCAGATGTCGAAACAGAATTCGCGTTCCATTGCCGCATCACTCGCGACGGCGGCCTGTTCATTGCTGGGCACATCGACAGTTTCACCCGTGCAGGCGCAGGAAGAACCGGGCTGGGATTTCAACACGGCACTCCTTTATTACGGCGAGAGCGATGGCCGGGTGCAGGATTTCAGCCTCAACGTACTGGCAAACCGGGCATTCGTCGACGACCGGATACTATCGCTCGGTCTTACCGTTGACTCCCTGACCGGCGCAACACCGAGCGGCGCACTGCCCTTCGACGGACCTCAGACGTTCACGCGGCCATCCGGGAAAGCCGTCTACACGACATCGGCAAACGAGATTCCCCTCGACGACAGTTTTCTCGATACTCGCGTTGCACTCACTGCCGGATGGGCGCAACCCTTCGCGCGCCTGTATACATTTAACGCCGGCGTAAGTGCTTCCAAGGAATACGATTATGTCCATATCGGCGGGAACGCAGGCCTGTCGCGCGATTTCAACAAGCGAAACACCACGCTGTCTCTCGGCCTTGCGTACGCACAGGACAGCCTGAACCCGGAGGGCGGCACACCCGTGCCGCTGTCGCCCATGCTGGATGTCGGCGATCTCTCGAACCGGATTGGCGACCAGGACAAGGATGTAGTGGACGTGGTCCTTGGCCTGACGCAGGTCGTGAACCGCAACCTGCTGTTCCAGTTCAACTACTCTTTGAGCCAGTCCAGCGGCTACCTGAACGACCCGTTCAAATTTTTGAGCCTTGTCGATCCGGTAAGCGGCGATCCGGTGGGCCACACACCGGCACCGGGAGTATCCGGTCCGTCGCATGAATACCGCTTCGAGAGCCGCCCGGATGAACGAACGAAGCACAGCGTCTACGGCCAGGCAAAATACTACATGAGCGGCAAGGTGCTGGACCTGTCGTACCGTTACATGACGGACGACTGGGAAATCGATTCACATACGCTCGATGCACGTTATCGCTGGCCTTTCGGTGACAAGCGGTACCTCGAGCCGCACGTGCGCTGGTATACGCAGACGGCGGCGGATTTCTACCGCATCAGCCTCGTCGATGGCGCAGCGCCGCTCGAGTTTGCATCCGCCGACTATCGGCTCGGCGAATTCGATGCGATCACCGTCGGTATGAAATATGGCTGGAAAACGCGTTCAGACAACGAGATGAGCGTACGGCTCGAGTACTACATGCAGGACGGCACCGCGCCATCTGACCAGATCATCGGCAACCAGGCCGGGCGCGAACTGTATCCGGATCTCGATGCCATCATTGCGCAATTCAGTTATCGCTTCTGAGGTCTTGCAGACCATGCGAGCCGGCGATCCTCGCAAGCCACAGTTGCGTCGCACGGCAGGCTACTACCAGGGCGAGTTCCAGGCCATGGGAAGCCCTTGCGAGGTCCTCGTCGATACCACCGACGAGAAGCTCGCGCGGAAGTTGTTGCAGTTGGTCGCCGCCGAGGCCTGGCGCATCGAGGACAAGTTCAGCCGCTACCGGGCCGGCAACGTCGTCTCGACGATCAACGAAAGCAACGGAATGCCTGTAACGGTGGATGACGAAACCGCGAGCCTGCTGGACTACGCTGCGACGCTGTATGAGCTCAGCGAACACCGGTTCGACATCACGTCGGGAGTGCTGCGAAAGGTCTGGGTGTTCGACGGCAGTGACCGGGTGCCAGGCGCTGAGAGCATCCGGCAAATCATGGACTCGATCGGCTGGCACCGTGTCTCGTGGCAGCGCCCGCGACTACGCCTGCAACGCGGCATGCAAATCGACCTGGGCGGCATTGGCAAGGAATATGCCGTGGACAGGGCCGCAGCACGGATTTCGCCGGTAGCTTCATGCCCCTGCCTGATCAACTTTGGTGGTGACCTCGTGGCGACAGGCGATGTTCGACTACCGGATGGCTGGCAGGTCGGTATCGAGGCGCCGGATCAGGAAGGCGCCGCGCAAAAGCTTATCTCGCTGCGAAGCGGGGCGCTGGCCACCAGCGGTGACTCACGTCGTTTCCTGTTGAAAGACGGTATCCGCTACAGCCATATACTGAACCCGCTGACGGGCTGGCCAATCGAGGGTGCCCCTGACTCTGTCACGGTAGCCGCAGACACCTGCACCCAGGCCGGAACGCTGACGACGCTTGCCATGCTGAATGGCCCGGAGGCCGAGGCGTTTCTGCAATCGCAAAACGTCAAGTACTGGTGTCTGCGAACTCCCCGCGCTCGCCCCTAGTTCGTGGCGCTTCCTGCCGCTGTCGTTGCCTTGTCCAGATCGCCGAGGTGCTCACGCAGCGCTACCGCCCACTTGCGAATGATGCGGTCGGCTTCCGCCTTGTTGGTGACGCTGTTTGCCATGGTGGCAAAGCCGCCCTGGTCAGCCGCCTGCGGATCAATGACGCGCGCGATGATCTCGCCCGTTGCTGAATCGAACAGTTCCATATACAGAGTCATCTCGCCTGCCGAAGTGACGAACTGGCGGTTGCGGTTGGCGGTGTCGATATCGGGTGCGGTCACGTCGAGGTTGAGCAGCGCCGGCCTCACAACCAGGACATCTTCGCCGGCCACGTCGACAATCGGGTAACCGCCCTCTTCCTGGAGTTCCTCGGTGAATACCTTCCTGAACTCGTCAGCAAGAAGTTTCTTGATCCTCTCCATGTCTTCGGCATCTACGCGACCGCCGAGTGACGATGCGTCGCGGTTGTAATCCCGCTCCCAGTTTTTCTTGAACGCCACGTAGCAATCCAGCAACGCGACCTTGGTATAACCATCGAGGGTTGCCCCCGGTCTCAGGTATACCACCCTGGCCTTGGTGTCCTTCACCAACACCAGGCCCTCGGGAGTGGTCTCGGGTATTTCTTCCTTGGCGCTGGCGGAAAACGCAAGCGCGAACACACCTATCAGGCAAAGAATCAATTGGGTTGTGTTGTTCGCTCGCATTGCGTCTCTCCGACCGTCCAGCATCTGGCGGTCATTCTGTTCTTAACGAAGGGGTATTTTGGCGCCGGCCCAAGATACCCGCGGCCCGAAACGATGGCAATGCCGCATGTGCCCTGCAATCGACACTGTAGAAGCCACCATTGACATTGGATATTAGCTCTCCTAGACTGACTCTAAATTAGAACAAGTCTAACGACTGAATCCAAGGGGTAGCCTGATGCAGCAATCGACAGGGCCATTGCAGCGCGCGCTGGTCATATCGCTGGCCCTGGTGCTATTCGCCTCCCGGGTCTGCGCTGAAACAGACCAGGCATCCGCGCCCGAGAGCGGATCGCCATCGATGGCAAGCCCCGTGCCGCAAAAGCTGTTGCTCTCCTATCTCGCTGACAATTCCACATTCACATTGATCGACGCCCGCAGCATCGAAGAGTTCCAGACTTCGCACATACAAGGCGCGATAAACATACCGCACGACGCATCCATCGATGCGAGCACCGGCCTGCCAACAGACCTCGATGCACCCATAGTGGTTTATTGCAGGTCCGGCAGACGGGCCACCGCCCTGCAACTGAGACTCCGTGAAAGCGGTTACACCGATGTGCAGGTTCTTCAGTCAGGACAAATCTCCTGGTTCGAGGACATGCCGGTATTCAATTGCGGCGTACCGGTTTCGCAGGATTCGGCCAAGGTTTTGACCAATGACCGCGCCGCGGACGGCGGGGAGGAACCGAAGTGAAGAGATTATTGATCGCTATGGGCTGCCTCTTTCTGGCAGCCCCCATACTCGCGGAAGGGCCGCTCGGCTTGCCGGACGTCCCGGTGCCAGCCGATAACCCGCAGTCACCGGAAAAGATCGCGCTTGGCAGCCGACTGTTCAACGACGTGCGATTCAGCGCTACCGGTGACGTCAGTTGCGCAACCTGCCATGTGGCGGAAAAAGCGTTTACGGACAGCCCCTTGAGCGTCTCCGAAGGCATCCGCAAACTGACCGGTACACGCAATGCACCGACAGTCGTCAATGCGGCGTACAACAGGACCCAGTTCTGGGACGGCCGGTCGCCGGATCTCGAGGATCAGGCCCTGCATCCGTTTGTAAACCCGGTGGAAATGGCGCTGCCGAATCACGATGCCCTGCTTGCAATAGTCCGCGGTGACGGCGCTTACGTAAAAGCGTTCAGCGACGTTTTCGGAGTCAGTGCCGACGCCATCAGCATGAAAGAAGTAACGCGGGCGATCGCCGCATTCGAACGTACACAGGTCGCCGGCGATTCCCCGTTCGATCGCTGGTATTTCGGCGGCGAGCAGGATGCGATGAGCGAGCAGGCCAAGCGAGGCTTCGTGACTTTCCTCGGCAATGGTCGATGCGTGTCCTGCCATGCAATCGAACAGGACTTTGCGCTTTTCACGGACCACCTGTTTCACAACATCGGCATTGGCATCAACAACATCCAGGACAAGGTCCCGGAACTGGCACGGGCTTTCCAGGTCGCCAAGAACGAAGGCATGGACGTGGACGTCGCGGTGTTAGCTGATGCGGACACGTCCCACCTCGGCCGCTTCGCCGTCGATGACCAGTTCAGTTCCATGGGTTCCTTCAAGACATCGACTCTGCGAAATATCGACGTCACCGCACCCTACATGCATGACGGCAGCCTGAAGACACTGCGGGAAGTTGTCGAGCACTACAACAACGGCGGCGTTACCAAACGCGAGGATCCGGTCAACCCGTTCCTGAGCGGCGGGATTCGCCCCCTGAATCTCACCGAACAGGAAATCGACGACCTGGTCGCGTTCATGGAGGCCCTCACCAGCCCGCAGTTCCAGTCACTGAAGGCCCAGCCGGTTGCGGCCGCTGGCATGCCGGGAGATGCACAATGAAGAACATCATAGTGAACAACAGGCGAGATTTTCTGCGGACAACGATGTCCGGTGTCATCGCCGGCATGCTGCCGGTCAGCCTCGTACGCCTGTCCTACGGCAAGGAAGGCGGCCCCGATTTCACGTTCGCCTATATTTCGGATTCGCACATCCAGCAGATCAAGGGCAACCAGTTCGTCAGGAACTGGGACCGCGGACTCATTCGTGCTGTGGCCGAAGCGAACCTGCTCGAACCGAAGCCGGATTTCGTGGTATTCGGCGGCGATCTCGCGCAGCTTGGCTCGAAGCCGGAGCTGGATCACGGCGCGGAAATGCTTTCGAAACTCAATTACAAGACCTACATGGTCATGGGTGAGCACGACTATTACCTGGATCTCGGCGAGTACTGGAGCAAACTGTATGGCAAGCACTACTACAGCTGGGATCACAAGGGCGTGCATTTCGTTACGCTGAACAGCATCCTCACCTACGACGACTGGACGTTCAATCGCTGGGAATCGGACGAGCGCCGGATGAACGAGATGGCGGGACTCGACAACCCCAACGGTTCGCCCTTCATGGTCGGCGCGAAGCAGATGGAGTGGCTGAAGAAAGACCTTGCCAGGGTTTCAAAGAGCACACCGATCGTGGTGTTCTCGCACTCCCCTTTGCAGAAGATCTACAAAGGGTGGAATTTCTGGACTGAAGAAGCGGATGAAATCCAGGCATTGCTGAAGCCCTTCGACAAGGTCAATGTCATTTACGGCCATGTGCACCAGATCCAGTACAACCAGATCGGCAACATCGCATTTACCTCGGTGATGTCGACCGCCTGGCCGTGGCCTTATCCTGAAAGCTATGCGCAGGCCGAGAGCCATTTGCCGATACTCACGGTACCGATGAACCGTGCGGATCCTTTCAACGAACGCGATGCGACGGGCTGGCAGTTCATGAACATGCATACCGGGCGTGTCGACCTGGAATTCAATCTCTACAACAACTCGAATCGGACGATTGCGTTCAATGAGGCGAAGGGTCATCCGGAAGACACGAGTTTCCCCGACCCGGCGAACCGCATACTGGCTCAACAGCATTTCTAGGAGAGGCCCGAATGAAATACCTGACTCTGAGTACCCTGATACTGTGCCTTTCCAGCCCGGCGCTCGCGGATGAATTCTCCGAGGAAGATACGGACCGCTGGATGGAGCAGTTCGAACTCGTGGCAAGCGAAGGACGCCGTCTCTGGACCAGTCCGGAGATAGGCACCAACGGTGTCGTTTGCGCGCAATGCCACCCGAATGCGGCGAACACACATCCCGAGACCTACCCGAAGTTCCAGAAACAATTGGGGCGTGTGGCGCAGCTCTGGGAGATGATCAATTGGTGCATACGCAATCCGCTGGAGGGCAAGGACCTGGCCGCGGACGATCCGCGCATGATCGCCATGCAGGCCTATGCATACAAGGAACGTCGCGGCGTGGAGCTCCAGCCGGGCAAACACTGATCGCCAAATAGTGCATACTGCCGGCCGATGGCCAGAATTCTCGGAATCTCCGGCAGTTTGCGCGGCGGTTCGTTCAACACCGCACTGCTGCGCACGGCCCAGACGCTGGTCGATGGCGGTGTGCAACTGGAAGTCGTTACGCTCGCCGGCATCCCGCTCTACGACGGTGACCTGGAGCAGCGCGAGGGCATTCCGACCGCGGTAAGCGAACTGAAAGATCGTGTCGTCGCCAGCGACGGCCTGTTGCTGGCCACACCCGAGTACAACAACGGCATTCCCGGCGTGTTCAAGAACGCGATCGACTGGCTGTCGCGTCCCGCGAGCGATATCCCGCGAGTGTTCGGCGACCGGCCGGTCGCCGTCATCGGGGCATCGCCGGGCGGCTTCGGCACGATACTGTCGCAAAACGCCTGGTTACCGGTGCTTCGTACGCTGGGAGCGCGCCAATGGTTCGGCGGCAGGCTCATGGTTTCCAGGGCCGGCAAGGTGTTCGACGCCGACGGCAACCTGCAAGACGAGGAAATCCGCAAGCGCCTCGCGGATTTCCTTCAAGGCTTCGCGGGATTTGTCGCCGAGACACCCCGTCGATCACGCTAATACCGAAACAGGTTTTTCCCTCGCATTGCTGCCGGTCCAGGCATGCCGTTCCTGTCACTCGTTGTTCTGGCCTTCCCCCAGTGTGACCGGCGCCTGCGTTGCAACGGCTGCCGACGGCCGTTTACCGGTGGCCAGCGCGACACCGAGGAACACGACCAGACAGGCGGCAACCATTCCTGCGCTGATTGGCTCGTGCAAGAACATCAGCCCCCATACCATGCCGAATACCGGCACGAGATAGGTGACCGTTATCGCCTTTGCCGGACCAATGCGCGCAATCAGGCGAAAATACAAAGCGAATGCAATGCCGGTGCACAGGACGCCGAGCGCGGCCGCGCTGTACCAGCTGGCAGCACTCGGTATGTCTTCCGGCCAGTACAGTACAGCCAGCGGCAGCAGCAGCAGCAGTGCAGCGGTGATCTGGGATCCGGTTGCATTGGCCAGGGCTGGCGAACCGGCGAGTTTCTTCTTGGTAAAATTTGCGGCCACCCCGTAGGACAGTGTAGCCACCAGGCAGGCGGCTGCCGCGACAACCGCTCCCTCGACGTTGACTGACGTCCTGTCCCAGACCAGCAGGACGACACCGGCGAATCCGAGCGCAAGGCCGGCACATTGCAGCGGTCGCAGTTTGTCGCGGAGCCAGACGTAACCGACGAGCGCACCGAACAACGGAGCGGTCGCATTCAACACTGCCGCAGTACCCGCGCTTAGAGACAGCGTTGCATAGGCAAAAAGGACGAAGGGCAAAGCTGAGCTCGTGATCCCGAGCAAGGTCAGCGGCAACACCAGCGGCAGAAGATTCCGCACGCCGCCACGCCAAAGCAGTATGGCCAAAAGGAACAGTGCTGCGATTGCAACCCGGAGTTCGACAAGTGCAAATGGCCCGAACTCGGGTGTCGCAACACGCATGAACAGGAACGAGGCGCCCCAGATGGCTCCGAGCAGAAACAGTTCGATCAGGTCACGACGCGTCATTTGCCGCCTGCCGGGATGAGCGATAGGAACTGACAGGATTTGCCATACAGGCCTGGAAGACGATTCGGCTGGACCGGTGAGCTAACCCCCGGCAAGCGCCCCGACGACGAGGAACGGTTCCTTGCCCGCAACCACGTCCTGAGGCAAAAGGTCGTCCGGCGATGCATCGGACAGGTCCTCGCCGCAGGCAAAGAATCTGACATAGGCACGGCGTTTCTGCGTCTGCTGGTTGCGTGTCGTGCCACGCAGCATCGGAAAACGTAACTCCAGTGCGTCCAGCAGTTTTCTTTGCGTCACCGGCGCAGTGACTTCGAGCTCCACCAGCCCCTCGGTCTTGGTCAGCCGGCGCAGCGGAGCCGGCAACTGCACCCTGATCACGACAGCGTCTGCACCTCGACCGACAGTACCGACGGCAAATGACCGGCGATCGCCTGCCAGCTGTTGCCCTCGTCGGCGGAAGCGTAGACCTGGCCACCGGTCGTGCCGAAATAAACTCCGCAAGGATCGTGCCGATCGACCGACATCGCATCGCGCAGGACGTTGACGTAGCAATTCTTCTGCGGCAGCCCTTTTGTCAGGGCCTTCCATTCGTTGCCGCCCTTGCGGCTGCGGTACACGCGCAACTTTCCGTCCGGCGGAAAATGCTCGGAATCGCTCTTGATCGGCACCACGTAGATCGTGTCCGGATCATGCGCATGCACCGCAATTGGAAAACCGAAGTCCGTCGGCAGGTCGCCGCTGATCTCGTACCAGTTGGCGCCGGCATCGTCGCTGCGCATCACGTCCCAGTGTTTCTGCATGAACAGCACGTCTGGCCGATCCGGATGAGACGCTATGCGGTGCACGCAATGCCCGACCTCGGCGGTTGGATTCGGGATGTACTGTGACACGAGCCCCTTGTTGCTCGGCTGCCAGGTCTTGCCGCTGTCCTCGCTGCGAAACACGCCGGCAGCCGATATCGCAATGGTCATCCGTTTCGGCCGTGACGGATCGAGCAGTATGGTATGCAGGCACATGCCGCCGGCGCCAGGGGACCATTGCGGGCCGGAGCCGTGCTGGCGCAGGCCGGGTAATTCATCCCACGATTTGCCGCCGTCCCTTGTACGAAAGAGTGCTGCATCCTCGACCCCGGCATAGACCGTGTCGGGATCGTCGAGTGAGGGCTCGAGATGCCATACGCGCTTGAACTCCCAGGGCTTCAGCGAACCGTCATACCACTGGTGCTGGCCGGCTTCGCCCTTGTACTTGAATTCATTGCCGACGGTTTCCCAGGTCTTTCCACCGTCGTCCGATCGCTGCATCACCTGGCCGAACCATGAGCTGGTCTGCGAGGCATAGAGACGATCTGGATCGGCCGGAGAACCGGTCATGTGGTAAATTTCCCAGCCTGCAAAGTGCGGACCGTCGATTTTCCAGGACTGGCGCTTTTTGCTGGAGGTCAGGATGAACGCACCTTTTTTGGTCCCGACCAGTACCCGTACCCCTTTCATTGCGCGCTCCCCGATGTGCTACATCCGCCGGTTTGCCAGCCCGGAGTATACTCTGGCAATAGCCCGCTTCGTCACCGCGCCTACAACGCGTACCGGGCATACCGACGATGCTCATGACTGACCTGTCCCGCGACGAAATCCTGCGCTACAGCCGGCACCTGGTGATGCCGGAGGTCACGATCGAGGGCCAGCAAAAACTGAAAAATGCCCGGGTCCTGTGCGTGGGCGCGGGCGGGCTGGGATCGCCGCTGACCCTGTACCTGGCCGCAGCCGGCGTGGGCACGCTCGGGATTGCGGAATTCGACCGGGTCGATCTCACCAACATCCAGCGGCAGATACTTTACGCGACCTCGGATGTGGGGCGGCCGAAACTGCTAGCGGCTTCCGAAAGACTGTCGCAACTGAACCCGGACATCGACATCGTCTGTCACGACCTGCGATTGAGCAGCGAAAACGTAATGGAAACTGTCGCGCCCTACGACATCGTCGTGGACGGTACCGACAACGTCCCGACCCGCTACCTGGTCAACGATGCCTGCGTACTGTCCGGAAAACCGAACGTTTACGGCAGTATTTTTCGCTTCGAAGGCCAGGTCAGCGTCTTCGATGCAAGCCGCGGACCCTGCTACCGCTGCCTGTTCCCGGAACCACCCCCGCCAGGCGCCGTGCCTTCCTGCGCCGAGGGCGGCGTGCTCGGCGTGTTGCCGGGCATCATCGGCAGCCTGCAGGCGCTCGAGGTCATCAAGCTGATTCTCGACAAAGGCCAGCCCCTCATTTCGCGGCTGGTGCTATTCGATGCGCTTGCTTTCGAATTTCGCGAAGTGAAACTCAGGAAGGACAGGGATTGCGTCATTTGCGGCGAGACTCCCTCGATTTTCGCACCCGTGGACTACGAAGCATTTTGCGGCGGCGCGGGCAGCGCAGTGCCAACGTCGGAATCTGTGCCCAGCATCACCGTCGAGGAATTCGTATCACTGCGCGACTCTGGCGCCATCGGCGAACTGATCGACGTGCGCAATCCGCACGAGTATGAAATCGTTTGCGTGCCGGGCGCACGCCTGATTCCGCTGCCGGACCTTCCGGGGCGTTTGCATGAACTCGACACGTCACATCCCTACGTCATCACCTGCCATCGCGGGCCGCGAAGCATCCAGGCCTATCACATACTGAGGAGTTCCGGGTTCACCCGGCTGCGGATACTCGATGGCGGAGTCGATGCCTGGGCGGCAAGGATAGACCGGTCGATGGCGCGCTACGGCTGATTCTGGTCTTATGAAAAACATGAAACTTCGCACACACCTGTTGCTGCTCAACGGCTTGCTGATCGCAAATTCCGGCCAGGCGGCGGATTTCGCGGCCGGGCAGGAGGCCTACAGCATTGGCGATTACGAGACGGCACTGGCGGAGTGGGCGCCGCTGGCCGAACAGGGGCATGCCGGCAGCCAGTTCGGCCTCGGTTCCCTCTACGCAAACGGCTGGGGCGTGCCGCTCGACGATGCCAAAGCGCTCGAGTGGTACCAGCGCGCGGCGAACCAGGGTCACGCGGAAGCCCAGTACAGCATTGGTGTGATGTACCAGAACGGCTGGGGAGTCGAGCAGAGCGATGCCGAAGCGCTGAAATGGATACAGCAGGCCGCCGACGGCGGCTTCCCGGCGGCGCATCGCACTTTGGGCGACATGTATGCCGGTGGTTTCGGTGTAACGCCCGATCCCGTGCAAGCCTGCAAATGGTTTGCCACGGGCGAAGCATTGGGCGATTCCGAATCCAGTTTCGATCGCAGCGAGCTGGAAATGAACATGCAGGCGGCCGACATAGCAACCGCGACAGAACTCGCCAGATCCTGGCTGGACGATTTTCGCACCCGGCACCCGGACTACGACTGGCCGGACGAGTAGCGCCCGCGCCACGGTGAGATAGCCCCGGCCGGCTTCCCGAAAAAAACCTGCCGTTTGGCGATTGATTTCCCTCTCCGGCGACGTCCAACCGACATGACTACACCAAGCCGCCCGCTTCGGCTGCCCGGCATTTTTTGCCGCATGTCCGCC